>JAYTUQ010000052.1:0-36531 GCA_043744455.1 Saprospiraceae bacterium
CTGTTTCTGTTCCGATTATATAAACATTATTATTCATCCAATAAAGATACGGGGTTTATCCTTGCAAACACTCGTTTATTTTATAATAACTACTTAAAAAGCCGTTTAGATAAGTCGAAACGGCTTTTTAGTACACTATTGCCCCACTGATTCTTTGAAAGCATTGTTTTTGAACATAGGCTTTCAAAGAACCATAAATCATAATTGGTTTATAAGGTTTTGAATCAATTTATTGAACAACCGTGGGTGAGTTTATCAACCTACGGTTGTTTTTTTTAGTTTAAGCTCCTTGTTTTTGAGTTTTTGTTAGAATAGCTCTGTCAATTAGTAAACAAGATTTAATAAATGCCTCTAATCTAACAATCTGCCTTACTTGTCTCAATTGCGATTGAATCAATGTCCTTACGACCGATATTCTGCGCCACCGCCACGTGTTTATGTGAGACCTGTTGTGCCGCCTTACTACTCAACACCGCCGCCTGTTTATCGGTATAAAAGGCATCATTTTTATCGGAATTATAGGCGTTATTGATAAAAAAACCTTGTAGGCAATGTGTTCTACAAGGTTTTTTCATTTATACTGAGGGGTCTAACCTGGGTCGGCTTCCGAGCCAATCTTATGTCTCAAAAGTCCTCTAAACGCATCAATGGCGGTATTGCCTTCATGCACTACTTTATAGACTTCTGTTGAAATAGGCATTTCAAGATTGTATTGTTTTGCCAAATCTACAACAACGCTGCACGTTTTGACACCTTCGGCAACCATTGACATATCGTTGATGATGGCTTCGATAGCGCGTCCTTTGCCCAATTCGACGCCGACAAATCGATTTCTACTGAGGGGGCTGATGCACGTGGCTATCAAGTCGCCCATGCCTGCTAAACCTGCAAAAGTCGTCGGTTTCCCACCCATTTCGATTCCCAATCGGTTCAGTTCGGCTAACCCACGTGTGATAACCGCTGAGCGGGTATTGTCGCCCGCACCCATGCCGTCACCCATGCCAACGGCGATGGCAATCACATTTTTTAGTGCGCCACCGAGTTCGCAACCGATGACATCATCATTGGTGTAAACGCGGAAAAGACCCGAGCGAAAGACCTTTTGTAAAGCATTGGCGATGTTGCTATCAACCATAGCGATAACGGCTGCGGCGGCTTGTCCTGCCATGATTTCTCTTGCCAAATTAGGTCCTGTCAGTATCCCTGCGGGATTTCCGGGCAAGAGGTTTCCTATGATTTCAGTCATACGCATACGGGTGCCTTGTTCGAGTCCTTTTGTCAAACTGACAATGGGCACCCACGGGCGAATATACGGTGAGGCTTCTTCAAGAACGTTTCGAAAACTGTGCGAGGGGACGCCCATGATGATGACATCGGCATCTTTGACCGCTTCTTTGATAGAAGTTGTGGCTTTAAGCGACTGATGGAGGTCTGCTCCAGGCAAATATTTTTCGTTGCGGTGATGTTTATTTATGTCATCGACAGAACGTGAGTCTCTTGCCCACATAGTTGTTGGGCTGTTACGTGCCGTTAATGAGGCAACCGTTGTGCCCCAAGAGCCACCGCCGAGAAGCCCTATTCGTAATTTTTTTTCCATAAGTATTTGATTTTTATTCCGTTTGCCCCAATTCTTTCAAAAATAAGCCACGTACTTTGGCGACATGATTATCCAAATTGTCTTTTGACCACCCCTCAGTAAAAATAGGTGGTAAGACCACAACTTCTATGGCAGTGGGTTTAAATATAGATGTACCGCGTGGCATCGCATCGTGCGCATTTTTAATCACGACGGGTACGATGGGTACGTTTGCTTGCATAGCGATATGAAATGCGCCTTTTTTGAACTGCCCCAATGTGTAATCAAAACTGCGTGTGCCTTCGGGAAAGATGATGATAGAAATACCATTTTTTAAACTTTCGACGGCGGGTTTCAGGGCTTCTATGGATTTTTCTTTATCTTTTCTATCGAGAAAAATAGTGCCTGATGCTTTCATCATTTGACCTAAAATAGGGAGCTTTTCCAATTCTTTTTTTGCAATACCGCGTGCTTTTTTGCGAATCAATTTTGCCGCAATTAAAAGGTCGGCACTGCTTTGATGATTGAATATGAATACACACGGACGGTGGTTCAGAAGATGCTCTTCGCCCTTGATACCCAATTGAATACCCGCCGCAGCCGTCCCAAAATCGCCCACACCTGCCATCATACTATCCAAGCCTTCATCAAAAGACATATTCCTTAAACCTTTAGTAATACCTTGTAGTAGGGCAGGCACAAAAGCTGTTGCCGCCAAACCTGTGCGCAAGACATTTGTCACTTGCGAGGGTTCGTCGTCGTCAAAACGATAGACGGGCCAGTCGTTTTTGAAGGCTAATCCAGAGAGGCGGGCATCGGGATTGGTAGGACGTGGATTGCCGACGATTTCGAGCAATGGCAAATCCTCTGCGCTGTCGGTGTAGAAGAAACTCTTGCTTAAATCTAAATTAAAATCATTGGCTAATTTCTTGGCGGCGTGTGCTTTTCCCTCGCCCCAACAAGCAGGTTGAATAATATTGCCTGTAAAAATGCCATTTTCAACCTCCATACGGGTACACATAACGTGCCCGATACCAAAATCACGGGCTATGGGTTCGACTTGATAAGGCGTGGCTGCGGAGATAATGGCAACAGTATGACCTTGTGCTATATGCGCAGCGACCAACTCACGAGCTTCGGGATATATGGCTGCGGCTAAATTTTTATGGTAAACTTCCTCGCCGACTTCAATGAAAACTTGTTCTTTTACGCCTTGTACACCTTTTGCACCAATGGCTGCCATACTTGCGAAGTTACCATTGTCCGACGCGAAAGACAAGACGCCTGCGAACTGAGCAACGACTTCTTTTGTGGTAAATTTGCCGCTCAAAATCCGTCGTTTCATAAAGTCTTTGGCAGAAAAGCCTTTGATGAGTGTTTTATCCAAATCAAAGAAAGCCCCGATATGCGATCCCGCTTCTCCCGCCATAATTTCAGTTGTGATGCTTTCAGTTTTTGAACCTGGGACCAACTCGCGTGCCAAAGGTACTGAGGGGTGTTCATCGAACGGTTTTGCTAAAATAATGCCTTGCAATTGGTTGATATGATGCGCCACAGCATCGAGTTGTGCGATAAAGGCAGCTATTTCTTTATGCTTCGGGTCGCTTTCCGTCGGTATCAATTTTAGGTTTTTTACCAATAATATACCATTGAGTAAGAAAGGTTTAGAAACTGCCTCAATGCGTCGAATGCGCCCTTGCCAGTGCATCTCTTCGCCTAAAAAAAGGCAGGAATCCATGAATTTTTTATCGTTCCATTCTTGATGTGTACCCCAAATTTGCAAACCATGCGCAACAACTCGATAAGCTTCAAGGTAATTGAACAACAAAACAGGGGCGACCAGTATTTTTTGCGCTTCTAACAACGCGGTAATATCATTATCGCTTTCAAAAATATGGGTTTGCCAATCCTTATCAATAAAGTTTAAATCTGCTTCAATTTCGTCCGTAAACTGTGCTTTTCGAGAATAAAAGAACTCGAATTTAAACATATCACGTAGCGACATGATTTCAGTCCAAAACGCTATAGTCCGTTCTTCGGCGGGTAAATCGGCAATGCGAATCAACGCCAATTCGATGAAAGCGCGGTGATACAGATGATGCACTGCCATATTGGCGTAATAAGTCGCTGACAAATAGTTTTCGCGTATAATGGTGAATTTAGCATTCAAACTATCGCCTTGTTGCAAGAACAAATTTGCTTCTGTCAGCATGTTCAAAGCTTTTTGAACACTCTCACCGATGGGGCGACCTCTATCCACAAGCGCGTCGCGCTTATGACTTTCAATTAATTGCATCAAATCGGCAATATCGCTTTCTACACCGCGCTTTGTCAAAGCAAATTTGCTCAATAAAGAGGTGCAAATGAGCGAAGTGGTGGTTACAGGCGTAATGTCATTGATGCGATGCACCAATTCAAAAGCAAAATGGGAAATGACATTATTAGATGACGGCTGGCTTTCTTCATCGTCGGGAATGGGTGCATTGTGAATGCCTGCGGTATCAATCGGGGCACCGATGCGGAGAGAAATGCGCCCTAAATTGCCACTCATTTTTTTGATATAATTCAACAACCACGCTAAATTTTCAGGATTTTTCTTTTTACCACGTCCTTCTTTTGTCATTTCGGCAACATCGGGAATCAAATCATAGACGATGGAAACTGGGACGTATTTGACGCTTTGTGTAGAGGATTCTTCGGCTTCCAAGATGTATTTCAAAATGCCCATTTGGGGCCAAACCAATTTGCCCGTCCTTGAACGCGTGCCTTCTAAAGCCCACATAAAATGTGCTTGTTTATCTAAAAACGAAGCAATAAAATGCCGCAAAGTGGCTTTATAAATGAGATTGTCTTTGAAAGAACGACGAATATAAATCACGCCTGATTTTCGAGCAAATTTGCCAATCGCATATAAATCTAAGTTGATACCTGCAAACATAAAGGGTAAAGGCAGACCATGCCGAGCTAAAACAACTGATAAAACAAGTAAATCCACATACGATTTATGTGTCAAAACAAAAGCAATAGAGTTGGTGCGCATCAGTTTGGTTAACTTTTGCATTTCATCAGGGTTCACATCTATTGTTTTGTCATATCCTCTACTCAATATATATTGCGCTGCTTCCATCATTAAGGCATTCGACAATGGTTGATGTTCAGCGTAAAGTTCTGCGAGGTAATCTTCTGCTTGTTTGTGTACCGTTTGGAGGCTATCGCCTGTAAGCGGGACTAAACTTGCCAAAGTTTTTTGGAAATCGGGGTTAATCAACATTTGAGTAATTTCTGTTGTTGCATTCTTTTGTTCTTCCATTCTCTGTATGAATTTGGTGTAATATTGCTATGAGTAAAGGTCAAAATATGATGCCTTTGGCTTCATCAAGCTGAAAGCATGACTGAGGGGGGTGTTTTGGTTCAAATTTAGATAAGATTTTGGCATTAACGAAACAAAGCAATAGAAAATGAATGCTTTTATCACAAACTAAACACCAAATATCGTCTTTATACTGAGGGGGTAGGTTGGGCAACATCAGCCTAGCGAAATCCCAAAAATTTCGCTAGGCATGATTATTTTACTAAAAGAAAAGGCAGGAACCCTGATTTAAGATATTAAAATAAATTTTTTTTATTTAAACATTCACATATCTTAGCACTTAGAAAGTGACATTTTGCCAAATAAAATATCTAAATAATAGAGATTAGCCATCCAATTAAATTAAAAAAAATAAAGATAAATTAACATGTTTTCATTGTTGAAAAAATCACGTCGCCCTTCCTTACTGCTCGCTATCACAGAAGCAGGTAGAGCATTGACGGAGTTGGGCATCAATTACCCCTATCAAAGCTTGAGTAAAAGTCCACAAGAAGAGGTAGATGGTCATCCCGTTATGGTTTTGCCAGGATTTATGTCCACGAAGACTTCCACTAAATTATTACGCGAACATGTTGCCAAATTAGGCTATCCCGTTTATGATTGGGGTATGGGCAGAAATTTTGGCAAAATGGCATACATGGCAGCCTTAGTTGAACGCCTTGAAAAAATTCGAGACAAACACCAACAAAAAGTCAGTCTCATTGGCTGGAGTTTAGGCGGTGTTTTTGCGCGTGAGATAGCAAAAGCACGTCCTGATTTGGTGCGTCAAGTATTAACAATGGGTTCGCCTTTTCAAGACATTACGCATCCAAATAATGTTGCTTGGATTTATACGCTTATTTCAGGTGGCAAACGGGTAGAAGAGACCGATTGGGCTTTATTGGAAAATATGCCTAAGCCTGCACCTGTGCCGACGACTGCGATTTATACAAAAGAAGACGGCATCGTACCGTGGCATGTCTGTATGGAAATGCAAGTTGATAGTTTGCACCAAAACATTCAAGTACGTGGCAGTCATTTTGGTTTGGGTGTCAACAGCAGTGTTTTTTGGATTATTTCGGATAGATTGAAATACGATATAAGTAATTGGCGGCATTTTAAAGCCGAAAGTTATGTGAAGGAATTGCTATTTTATCCGTCTTTATAAACAAAAAAGCCTTGCAAAATTGAATTTTGCAAGGCTTTTTTGAGTGTGGTTGGAAAATACTGAGGGGGGGATTTTATTCCCTATCCCAATGCTTTATATGCCAAAAAGGAATGTCCCAACTCAAATTAATATTAAACCGATACTGAAACCGTTTTAAGAAAATAGTTTCTTCTTTGACTTCATACAGACGGGGTTGTGCCTGATAACCCACACCAATATTCAACGGACTGTTGAACATGCGCCCAAACATAAGGAACAGACCGGGTGAAAAGATATTGCTTAGTTTTATCTTAGGAATGCTGTCAGTTGAGTTTGAAAACCTAAAACCAGCAATCGCACCGACATCAACGAGACTCGCAAAGAATTGAATGTTGTGTGGGGCTAAAAAACTGCCAAATTTTTGTTTTTTACTGAGGGCATAATGCGGTTTGCGTTTCAAGCCATAACTTAAATTAATGCCAATAGGTGCGGCGATACTAAAATAACCCGCACTGTCTCTTTGCTTAAAGGTATTTTGCAAACCAATATAGCTGTTAATACTTAACATCCAGCCATTTTCTTTGATGTTCGTACCACCAGAAGGTGTCATTGTGCTTTCTAAAAGGGAAGCGACTTCATCGCTGTTTTGCGCCAAAACCATCGAAGCGGCGAAGGAACTGTATTTGATGAATTTTTGAATTCCTGTATATGCCAAAGGCTTTTTTCCGAGTGTATCATCGTCAACATAAAGTTTATCAATGACTAATAGTTTGTTATCTTTCTTAATATATGTCCCTGAAAAAGATTTATATTCTCTCATAGGCATTAAGCTATTGGTGGTATTGGGTTGAAAAAAAGTATTTATCGTATCAATTCTGATATAATCCTTACCATCTTTCACATACATCGGTCTCGAATCAACGGCTTGCACCAATGAAGCAATATGTTGAATGGCAGCATGATATTCACGTCCTTTCATTTCTGCATATATTCGAGCAAGGGTTTCCGCTATGTAAATGCCTTTGTACCATGTGCGCGGCAATGCCGATTCAGGTTCAATTATCTCTTTAATAGTAGGCACAAATTTCACAAGGGATAAAATGTTTTCATAAGACGAAACCATCTTATCCCAAAAAAATTTTTCTTCTTTATTACCTGCAATTCTCATGTCTTTATTTGACATTTCAATCATATTGACACGACTAATCAGACCTTGCACGTATTGGCGCATTTTAAAAAAATTATCTTTTTTATTATAAAGTCCATTGATATAAAACCGTAAAGATTGCCCATTCTGAAAGGTTATGGCTTTATCATTTTCATCAACTGCCAATTGGTACACAGTCCCCAACCACACTTGGGCGGCTAAAGCATCGCCTTTGATAAGCAGATTTAAACTATCCAAACTATTGATCCAATAATGCGACGAATCTGCCACATTTGTTGACCGAAAGCTGATTGAAATCAATTGAATAGTCTGCAATCCTGCTTTCAAATCTCGCCCTTCACCTTCATCGAAAGCATCGCTAAAATGGAGGTGTTCGATGATGTGACCGGGGTGTTCATTTCGAATTAAGCCATCGGCAAATTGCGTAACTGTTGTCAAAAAGTCACGCCCTGTTTGATTGCCTTTAAAAGCCTCGGCATATTTGTCTGTTTCCAAAAGTTCGGTCGTATTGGCAAAAACATTAGCTAAATCCTCTTCCATTTTTTGGCGCAAACCGGCAATGTATTGTTCGAACACATAAATATCTTTATCTATTAAAACCAACCCCCCATAAGTGTTTGGAAACAACGTTTTTAGTTCAAGACTGCGTTCCATTTCTGTTTTCATTTTATTGAAAAATAAAGCATTTAGGTCTTGTTTGAAGCGTTTAACAATGATTTTAGCAAAAGCATCAGCGTAAATAGTCGCATTTAAGTTGCCGACTTTTGACAAAATAGATTTACTGCCGCTTGAAGGAATACCTCTGTCATTGCTTGACATACTAATCGGTTCTGCAAATTCCCAGAAATTATTTTCTTTGAGCATTTCCCAAAAAAACTTATTCCCACGAAAGGCTCTTTGAATATCAACAGTAGAATTTATTTGTGTTAATTGATTGGTTTCCAATAAGTAAATGCCGAGGTTTTTATACATCCTAAGTTGTTGCTCACTGTTAGGTTCTTTAATTTTGAGATAGACCTTAATGGAATCCGTCAATTTAAGAGAAGCTTTATAAATAGGAACAGTCGATGGTTGTTGAGCAATTATTTGACAAGTCAAAAAAAGAAAAAAACTTAGAAAGTGTAGGTTCTTATTCATAGCAGGTTGTTTAAGGTTAGTGTTATATTTTTTTGCTTGAATGCGTCCAAAACATCGGTTATGGGCATCACAAATGTGCTTGTAAAACTATTGGCATAAACAATGCCGACGAGTGCATTGTCAGAAACGCGCAACAGCCACGAGCCACTATCGCCTTCATCTGAAATACGTTCACATATATCTTCGTCCAAAACATTAGAAACAAAAATCGTATTTTCATACCTGCCTAAACGCCAATTGCCTTTTTGATTTATTTTTCTAATAACGCCTTTAACTTTTGTTTTGATTCTATCGTTAAAAAAATAGACTTCAGTGCCTATTTGTAAGTCATTGATATCCAAGAATTTAGTTGGCGAACCTATCTTGTCATTGTTAAATTTTCCTTCTAACTCAATCAAGGCAATATCTATTTTGTTGTTGATAAAAGCCGTTTCAGTATTAAAAGTACCGATTTTATGACCTGCTTCGGATACTACAACCACAGATTCCTCGGGCAAAAAACTATTAAAATTATTGTTGTTTTGTTTGACAACATGATAACACGTTACACCATAATGAACGCCTTTTTCGGACACCAATACACCGCCTAAAGTGCCTTTGTCGTCTTTTCTCTTCTCGTTGGCAATCAGAATACCGGCATAGTTGGGGCTTGAAGGGTGTTCCGCTAAAGAGACCACTTCCAATTCTCTTATATTTAGAGAAGAAGCTATTTCTGGTATGGGTTGTTCTGAATCTGGTTCATGGAGGTCATTTACTTCTTTTATTGTTTGACTTATCTTATTCTTATTTCTGGATGTGAGTTTCCATCTAGCCATATCGAATTATTTTATGTTAGTTTTTTCGAAAAATCCTTCTTAAAACAAATATACAATTAATATTAAAGAAGTGAATCTTTGAAACATTTATTTCAAATTCCCTCGTTGTATGCTGATATTAATCATAAAGCACAATGCTTTGCGTCAATATCCCCCCCTCAGTATTTTCATAGTTTTGAACTTAAAAATATTAATTGTTTGAATCTAAAATATATAAAAAATGACTACAATTCTCGTTACGACTGATTTTTCAACAAACTCGAAAGCAGGTATTCGCTTTGCTTTCCAATTGGCTGCCCAAATGCCTTGTAATCTCGTATTTTACCATGCTTTAGAATTATTGACGCCAACCGCATGGCGCAAAGAAGACGCTATTGATTTTGCTCAAAATGCTGTACAAACAGGGGAGGAACGCTTGGCGGGTTTCATGAAAACCATCTTCAAACAAACTAAATTACCCCCAGATAACTATGACCTTGTCGTTGAAATTGGTACGGATGTGGACAGCCTCATTATCAATTATGCCAAAGAAATTAAGGCGGATTATATCTGTATGTGTACCAGAGGCGCGGGTGTTTTGAAAAAAATCATTGGTACGAATGCTTCCACTTTGGTCAATACATCGCCCATTCCTGTCATTATTGTTCCTCAAAACTATCGCATCAAACCCATCATGAAGGTCGGTTATGCCTCTGATTTTGAAAATATTGACAAGGAATTAAAAACGGTCACAACGCTCGCTGAATCCTTGAAATCAAATGTAGAAGTTTATCATTTTTATTATCAATTGCATAAATCAGACAACAAAGCCGCGTTTGAAGCTATAAAAGCGCAATATCAAACTGAAAAGGTCAACTTTCTTGTGCCTAAATTGTATTTAGAGCAATCACTTGTTGAAAACTTGCAAACTGTTGTCAAAAAAAGGAAACCGACGGTTTTAGTGATGTTTACAAAACAAAAAAAGAATTGGTTTGAACGTTTCTTTTTTGAAAGTAAAACCGCTGAAATGACTTACAATATTACCATTCCTTTGGTTGCTATTAGAAAATAAGAATATTTCAGCTGTATTTCAAGCAAAAAGCGGCTCAAAATACTGAGGGGGTGATTTTTTCCCTTATTTTTGAAACTATGAATGAAAATGAATCTAAAATAACAAATGTTTCGCTCCGTCAATGGGCTTTCCTATTGATGATTGTCCTATTAGGCAGCCTTATTTTTTGGCAACTCAAAAATTTCATCCCTGCTTTTTTGGGTGCCTATACTTTGTATATTTTAATTCGGAAATGGATGTTTATCGTCACCAAAAAACTGAAAGGGCGTGCAGCCTTGTCTGCTTCTTTGTTGATGATAGCGAGTTTTATCATTATCCTTTTGCCTATCAATGGGTTTGTGAGGATTCTTACGTCACGTATATTTCCTGCCATCAAACATTCCGATAAATTGTGGGCGTCAGGAGAATCCGTGATTCATAAAATTGAAGAACGTTATGGTATTATCATTCTGACAGAACAAAACCTCCGTAACTTAGGCGATTGGGGCATGATAGAAATGCAAAAAATAGTAGGCGCAACTTTCGATGGCGTTATAACGGTCATTGTTATGTACTTCATCCTTTATTTTATGCTTGTTGAAGCCAAAACTCTTGAAAAACAGCTTTATAGTTGGTTGCCTTTAAAAGAACAAAGTGCCATTCATTTGAAAAAACAACTCAATAATTTAGTCGTTTCCAATGCAATTGGTATCCCATTGGTGGCTATTTTACAAAGTTTGGTCGCTTTAATTGGCTATTGGATTGCGGGTGTAGATGAACCACTTATTTGGTTTATGGCAACTTGTATTGCGGCGATGATACCTATTTTGGGATCAGCTTTAATCTATGTACCCCTTGGTATCATGCTTTTGGCGCAAGGTATGACCACGCAAGGCATTTTTTTATTGCTGTTTGGGTTCATTGTCGTTGGTTCTGTGGATAACATATTTCGTTTTTGGCTTCAAGAAAGAATTGGTAATATTCATCCATTGATAACCATTTTTGGGGTTATTATTGGTCTCAATCTTTTTGGTTTCATTGGTTTGATATTTGGTCCTATTTTGATTTCACTTTTTTTACTCTTGTTAGAGATATACCGTAAAGAATTTAATGAAAAACCTGTAAAAGATATTGAGACTTAAAGAGCTCTTGTATTTTAATAAGGAAAGGGCGAATTCTGCATTTTTAATTCATTTCACTAAAAAAAAATATTATGAAAACTGAAGAAGAAATCACTGATGACATTTTTGACCTCACTATGAAAATAAAGGAATCATCTTTTGAATTATCTAAATATATAAATGAGATGCCTGCTCCCATTCCTTGTAGCAACGATTCAGAAATTAATAGGAAAACGCTGACAGATTATTACGAATCATTGGTGACAATATGGAAAAGATATCAATCCATTAAGGATAAAAATATTATTTTCCAGAATACGTCTTCATATAATTATCAAAAGTCTCCGTTTTGAACACTTCCTCTGCTGTAAAACGCAATTCAGGCAGCAATTTATCAGGCGTTTTGTAACCAGGAGAAATAGCAGTACGCTCAAAGTTTTCAGTCAAATAAACAATGCTTGGATAACCCATATTGCCATCGAGCAGCGCATATGCTAAGGTATGAACGCCATTACGTCCACCGCCTTTTTCGGGTGACACAAAAACGAAATCTTTATTATCGAAACGAATGGTATCATGTCCTTCGGCATCGAGTTTAATACAGTAGAAATGTTTGTTGAGGTAATCTGCAATGGTATCATTCGTAAACGTTTGTTTATCCATAACTTTACACCAGCCACACCATGAGGTATAGACATCAACCAGTATTTTTTTTGGTTCTTTTTTATTGGCTTCTGTGGCTTGTTCCCATGTCAACCACTTGATTTTCTCAACAGGCGTATTGAATTTAGGTGTAGTCTGTTTATACGTAAATGCGGAAATAGCAATGCAACCGACGAGCATTAATACAGGCAAAAGAATCTTTTTCATTATTAAAACAAGAATTAAGTTGTGATTGAATGTGGTTTAAGCGTAGAAAGGCAAAAATATGAGCGCATTTTGCGCCATCAAGCTCTGCATGACTGAGGGGGTGATAAAAACCAGTTTTTTGCCCATTCTTGCAACAAAGTTACGCCCAAAATTGTCAGAGTGTTTTAAAATTAAATCAATTTTAACATCTAGGGCGCTACAGTCATCAACGTAGTTGCCTACAAATATAACAATCTGTGAAAAAGAAAATTGTCGTCGCCATAGGCGGCTCAAGTGGGGCGATTTACGCCAAAGTATTACTAGATAAATTGATGCAACTCAAAAACCAAACCGAAGCTGTGGGCATTGTTATGAGTGACAATGCGCGTTACAATTGGCTGCACGAATTGGGCAGTGAGGGTTGGCATAACTACGATTTCCAATTTTACGGAAAAATGGACTTCATGGCACCTTTTGCAAGCGGTTCAGCGCGTTACGATACGATGATAGTCTGTCCATGCTCGATGGGTCTTTTGGCGCGTTTGGCAACGGGCATCTCAAACGACCTCGTTACGCGCGCCGCCGATGTCATACTCAAAGAACGCCGCCGACTTATCATCGTTCCCCGAGAGGCCCCCCTCAGTATCATACACATAAATAACATGAAAACCTTGACGGAAGCGGGTGCCATCATTTGCCCTGCAACCCCGAGTTTTTACAGCCGTCCGAAAACATTAGAAGAAATAGCTGCTACAGTCGTTGACCGAATTTTGGATTTGGCGGGTTTTGATTTAGCGTCTTTTCGGTGGAGTGAGTAAAAAGGCAGCATGATTACGTCAAAGTCAAATAATTGTTATAAGATTATTTACTTATTTTTGAACACAGATTGGACTGATTTTTCTGATTTACACTGTTTTTTTTAATCCGTATTAAGAATGAAATCAGAGTAAATCAGTCCAATCTGTCCAATCTGCGTTCAAAAAAAATACTGTCATTATTCACGCAGTTTCCTCAATTTATCCCTCAAAAAGCCACACAATGTATCTAATCCCTGATTGAAATTTTGATTATTATTGATAATCAAATCTGCATCTTGCATATAGGGCTCAATATATTTTTTGTAGGAAGGCATCACATGGCGTTCATAACGATATAAAACGTCATCAATCGGATATCCCCGTTCTACTTGATCACGCATGATGCGTCGAATCACTTTCAAATGGTCTGCCGCATAAAAAAACACTTTCATATCCAATAAGCGATAGATTTTTTTGTAGTGAAATACGAATAGCCCTTCCACGATGATGATTGGTGCGGGATTAAAAAACCTTATAATCGGTTCTGCATCTTTATTATTAAAAACGTATTCTGGACGTTCCACGACTTCCCCTTTTAGCAGTTTTTCTAAATCGCCATGAAACGCTTTTTTATCAATTGACTTTGGCAAATCAAAATTATGGATGCCATTTTCATCCATTTCCTGCACATGCCGTGGAAAATAATAGTCGTCCTGCGAAATAATGCACAAATCTTCTTGAGAAAACTGTTTCCGAATATCGTTGATAAAAGTTGTTTTGCCGCTTCCCGAGCCGCCTGTAATACCAATAATGAATGGTTTTTGCATATTAATTGAATGATGTATGTTAAAAGTTGAATAATTAGATAAAAAATGCCCCCCTCAGTCATGCTTTTAGCTTGATGAAGCCAAAGGCATCATATTTTGACCTCAAAAAGCCCTCAATTTACAAACACAACAATATTTTTATAATTAAAAATCATTTTCTACATTTGACCGACAAGTTAATGATGAGTGATGAAGTATGAATGATGAATATTGAAAAATGTCTTTCATTATACAACATTCATCATTTTGCATTTACACTTCATCATTCTTCATTCACCATTCATCATTCAAATCTATGGAAAGATTTACTGGTATTTTCGGCATCCTGCTGATTCTGGGCATTGCATATTTGATGTCGAACAACCGCAAAGCTATCAATTTTCGCACTGTTGGCATGGGCTTGTTGTTACAATTTGCTTTGGCTCTGTTTATTTTAAAAACAGCAGTTGGCAAAGGTATTTTCAACACGATTGGCGGTGGCGTAACGAAAGTGATTGATTTTTCTCAAGAAGGTGCGGCTTTCGTTTTTGGTCCGCTTATCAATGTACCCGCTGTTAGTAAGGCTTTTGGTGGTGCGGGTGGCTTCATTTTCTTCTTCAAAATTATTCCAACAATCTTGTTTGTGGCTGTTTTAGTGAATATTGGCTATCATTTCGGCATTATTCAGCGCATTGTGCAGATTTTAGCCAAAGGCTTATTTTGGCTGATGCGGGTGAGTGGCGCAGAGGCATTGTCGAATATCGCCAGTGCATTCGTCGGTCAAGTCGAAGCGCAAATTATGATTCAGCCATATCTGAAAGGTATGACAAAAAGCGAGTTATTAGCTTCTATGTCGGGCAGTTTTGCTTGTATTTCAGGGGGTGTGATGGCAGCTTACATCGGTTTAGGTGTTCCAGCCGAATATCTTTTAGCAGCGAGTATCATGGCGGCACCGGGCGCATTAGCGATTTCAAAAATCATTTATCCCGAAACAGAACAATCAGAAACAACTGGGACGGTGAGCATCGAAATCAAGAAAATACATTCCAACCTCATTGATGCTATTTCAGCGGGCTGTAGTGAAGGTCTAAAAATTGGTTTCAACGTCGCTGCCATGTTAATCGGTTTTTTAGCATTAATTGCCTTAGTCAACTATGGTTTAAACGCTTTAGGTGGTCTTTGGGGTAATCCGACGTTCAGTCTTGATAGCGTTTTGGGCTTCCTTTTCTCTGGTTTTGCTTGGTGTATGGGTGTGCAATACGACGAAATTTTTCAAGCAGGTTCGCTTATGGGTACGAAATTGGTCGCCAATGAATTTGTCGCTTACAACAACTTGTCTTCATTTTTACCTTCAACTGACCCCTCAGTAATAAAGGAGGTGGCGCTTGTCAATGGTCATGCTATGTCGGCAAAAACAATAGCGATTGTCAGTTTTGCCTTGTGTGGTTTCGCCAATTTCGGTTCACTCGGCATTCAAATTGGCGGTATTGGGGCGTTAGAGCCCACCCGTCGTTCCGATTTGACTAAAATCGTTTTCCGCGCGCTCATAGCTGGTACTTTAGCATCGTATATGTCGGCGACTTTGGCGGGTATATTGCTTTAAAATGTAAAATATAAGGATTTCTTGCGCCTATTCAGTCATAAAAATACGCCACACTCGGTTGAGACTGAGGGGGCGTATTTTTGTATATTGACACGACGTTTTTGAACTTTTTAGGTTTTTTAACCGTATCATCTGTCATATTTTGGAGCATAAGGAATGGTTTTTGTAAATTAAAAAAAAATTATAGAAAAAACATCAATTTGTCTATTTGTAAAAAAAAAGCAAACTTTGTGTTTCAAATTTTTAAAAGACAGTGTAACAACTCATGGGGAAACAACTTATTTGGATATTCGCTTGCCTCGCTTTAGCTTTCTTAAGTGACCGTTTGGTCGGTTTTCAACTACACAAATTGACTGAAACAAGTCAATTCCGTTATTCAAGGCTTTATAATTCGAATGAAACGGTGGATATTCTATTTGTTGGCAACTCACGCGGTTTGACTTTTTATCAGCCAGAAGTTGAGCGTTTGACGGGTCAAAAAACGATGAATTTGAGTTATAATGGTATGCCTGCTGACCTCGCTAAGACGCTTGTGATGGACTATCTTGAACGTCATGTCCCTCCAAAAGTGATGATTGTCGATGTGACATTATGTGATCGTTACAATGAATCTTTAAAAACAAGTATGAATTTATATGTACCGTTTTCAAGGCGTTTGGGCAATTTGATAAAAAATTCAGCTTCCATTAATTTCAAAAATCCAAATACCATAGAGGTGGACACAACCGATGCTTATGCGGGTCAAAAGGTTTATTATGGCGGCAAAATATCACAGTTGTATCAACATAATTCTGAAATTTTTCAACGTGTTTTATATCATCGCAATAAGCTAGACGAGGATTGGATAGTTGACAGAATTATCAGCGAATCGGCGACAAAAGACACGGCTTTACGCTCATATCGAGTTCGTATGTTTCCTGTTATGGTAAATCAAATGAAAGAAATGATTGATTTTGCTAAAGAAAAAGGCGTCGTAGTCAAATTAGTTATCAATCCTTATTATGCACCGTTTGCCGAAACAATACGTGATTCGTTTTTGACCCCTTTAAAAATGTATGTGGAAACACAAACAGGTATGCCTGTATCAGACTTTTCAACATCCTTGCAAAACGTTGATGAAATTGGTGATTATCAACATGCCAATAAAAAAGGCAGTATGCATTACATGAATATTTTATTACAAAATGGTATATTTAATGCCTTTACTAACAGTGTTTTAAATAGTAATTCGAGTCATTTTCCTAATTTTAGTTTGCAAACAACTGCCAAAGATACTTTTATCAATTATACGCATGTAACCCTTCAAACTGAAACAATTAGTGAAAAAAAATCGCTGCCTGCCTCTTTTTCGCCCCCCTCAGTATTTGAACCTTTAAAGCCTATTTTAACCCATTTTGAAGAAAATAAACCTAAGATTCGAGGAAAAAAGAAAACTCAAAAAAGACATGAAGATTATGGATTTTCAGTAGATACTGTTGGTTTGTACCGTTTAAAAAGATAACCTTTGATTTCAAAACAAATTTGTTTTTTTCAACAAATATTTGTTTATTAAATTTTTTAAAACTATTTTTGGCAATGAAAAAATGCCTTTATACTGAGGGGGTATTTTTTTAAGATAAAAAGAACATTATAATTTTAAAAAACTCAAAATCATTGGGTTATGAAGAAACAAGCGATGCAAAGGATGCATAATTTCCCAGATGCTGAACTCTATATGCTTTGTATGCAAAGTATCCGACACGCTCACCGAGATTTCGAAAACTTCAAACAATATGGTTATACGATTGATAAACTGACGGGTTTTGCCAGCCAATGTGAGCGATTTAAAAACTTGCCTGATGACGATGAACTTGTGGGTGATCAGATGATTGTGACGGAGAAAAAATATGAAACAGCTGAAAAATTAAAAAATGCTATTCGTTCCATTATGACTCGTGTAGAGATGAAATACTCAAATCGGTCAGGTCGTTACCGTAAATTTGGAACGGCTAAAATGGGTGATATGACAGATGCGCAATTGCTCTTTTGTGGTCGCCGTGTGGCGCGTGTGGCGCGAATGCAAGCCGATTTTTTAGGTGATGTTGGGGTTTCTGAAAATCAAGTTTTGCGGGTTTTAGACGCCTGTATTGGCTTTGAAAATGCCATAAATATCCAACAAGATCGCGTTTCTGACCGTGACATTGGTGTCGAAATTCGCATGGAACAAGGCAATGTCATTTATCAAAAAATGGTTGAAGTATGTAATATTGGTAAAGATATTTGGACAGATAAAGACCCCGTAAAGTATGAACAATATTGCATTTATGAATCCAATAATGAGCAAAAAAAGGCTCGAAAACAGCGTATAATCCTTGAAAATGAGGGAAATTCGATGGAAGAAGCTATAAATTCATAATTTTTTTTTCACATATTTTTGCTGTATAAAGTTGCGCCAAGTTCAAAACTTGGCGCAAGTTGTTTTAAGACAATTGTGATTTTTTTGTGAATCCAAACGATTACTTTTGTTCAAAAATATCAACTATGGAAAAAATACTCATCGTCGAAGACGACCCACATATTGCAGAACTCGTTTCACTTCATTTGACCGATGCGGGTTGTAATGTAACAATTGAAAACGATGGTTTGGCGGGACATGACCATGCTTTGCGCGAAACGTTTGATTTGTTATTACTCGACATTAATTTGCCTAAAATGACGGGTTTGGACATTTGTAAAGCGATTCGGAAACATAAAAAATATGTTCCCATCATGATGATGACGGCTAAGTCTGAAGAAAACGATATTGTGACGGGTTTGGAATATGGCGCAGATGATTATATCACTAAACCATTCAGTGTCAAAGAGTTAGTCGCTCGAGTGAAAGCGGTTTTACGCAGGACACATGCCATGAATGATGAATTAGCAAAAAGCGGAAAGGTACTTCAGTACGAAGGTTTGACGATTGATGCCGAAAATCGAACGGTTATACTGAGGGGTGAACGTGTGGATTTAACGCCCAAAGAATATGACCTCTTGTTTGCTCTTGCTAAAAAACCAGGACGTAGTTATTCTCGGCAACAACTTTTGGACAACGTTTGGGGCTATGAGTTTGAAGGTTTGGAACATACCGTCAATTCGCATATCAATCGGTTGCGCATGAAAATTGAATTTGATGTGCAAAATCCGACCTATATTTTAACGACTTGGGGGGTGGGATATCGGTTTAATGATGATATTTAAAAGACATTAAACATGTTTTATGGATAGCGTTTTTCATCAGTTAAGGCTTGACGTAGAATTATTCTGTCAATATTATTCAAATCTAAAACCTTTATAGTAGCAGCTCCAATAAGCGTTTTAGGTATTATTTCTCCAGAATCAATTTTAAAATGAGTATTCCATGAGTCATTTCGAGGATTAAAAAGCCTTATCAAACGTTTGCTATTAGGTAAGTATGTTCCTAAATTTGAACCTTTATTTTGATTACAAACAGAACAAGTATAAGCTAAGTTAATCCATTCTGTTTTGCCACCATGTTTCAAGCTGATAATATGGTCAACCTGAAAAGTGTAAAATTGGTCTTCTTCGTGAATACGACAATATTCGCATCGAAAATGAGCATTTTCTGCTATTGAAGACCTTAAATTGTCTGAAATATAGCGACTCATGCAGCCTTTATACGTTTACGAGCATGAATTTTAGCAAGTGAAATCAGTTGTTCAAGTGCTAAATATCTATCCAATTCATATTGCTCATCGGGCGAAAGCCCATTTTCTTTTTTTTGGAAAATTAATGTTTCAACTCGTTCTTGTACGGTTGGAGACGGTTTCAATGTCAACAACTTTTGAGGGTCAAGTTCTGCAATGAAGTTGGCAACTTCTTCATAAGCCAAAAGATTTGCTGTCATTATTCTTATTTTTCCTACAAAAATACATTTTTTATTGAAAAAAAGCGAGAATTTGATGCTTTTACTGAGGGGGTCATTTTTTCAAATTATCCTCAAATAGCTTAAAAATACGTTTATATTCATCCATCCATGACGTCGGCTCTACAAAACCATGGTCTTCCATAGGATAAGGCGCAAGTTCCCAATTTTCTTTTTTGAGTT
This sequence comes from Saprospiraceae bacterium, assembly GCA_043744455.1. Lineage (GTDB taxonomy): Bacteria > Bacteroidota > Bacteroidia > Chitinophagales > Saprospiraceae > JAAFJT01. The sequence continues at coordinate 19,486 of JAYTUQ010000052.1, forward strand.
CTATTAATCGCTGTGTCAACCGAACGGCATCTTGAAAATGAACGTTGACATCTACCATACCATGGCAAATTAATAGGTGATTTTTCAAACCTTCGGCATGGTAAATAGGTGAACTTTTGCGATAAGCAGTCGAATCCGTTTGGGGTTCATTGAGAATATTAGACGTGTAGCCGTGATTGTAGGCTGCCCAATCGGTTACAGGACGCAAGGCGGCGCCTGCTTTGAACACATCGGGCGTTGTAAACAAAGCCATTAATGTTATAAAACCACCATACGAACCGCCATAAATGCCAATGCGATTTTTGTTTACACCTTGATTATCAACGAGCCATTTTGTACCGTCAACATTGTCCGTCAAATCTTTGCCACCCATGAAGCGATAGATGCCAGTCCGACAGTCGCGTCCATAACCTGCTGAACCCCGATAATCCATATCTAAAACAGTGTAGCCTTTGTCTACCAATAAGTTATGAAACATATATTCTCTAAAATAACTGCTCCACCAACGATGAGCATTTTGCAAATAACCGGCACCATGCACGAAAATGACGGCGGGTTTTTTACCTTTTTCGCCTTTCCCTTCATACAGTCGCGCATAGACGTCTGCGCCATCGCGCGCTTTAAAAGTCATCAATATGGGCTCACGCCAAGCGTAAGATTTAAAGTTTTTACTGAGGGAGTTGGTAATTTGCTTAGGCGTTGCCATCGGTTTGTTGTCTTGAATAAACAATTCCCAAGGTTGCGTGGCAGATGAATATAGGTAAGCTAAACGGCTTTCATCAGGCGATAAAACGACTTGATTTGCCCCTGTTTTGGGCGTTAAACGCACGCGTTCACCACCATTCACCGACATTTTATAGTATTGTTGTTCGCCAAAATGCACCTCATTTGTGGTTAAGTAAAAGGATTGTTTGTCTTTTGATAATTGTACGCTTTGCACTTCAAACTTGCCTTTTGTCAGTTGCGTTTTTTTATCATTTGATAAATCGGCTGTGTAGAGATGCGCAAAACCATCTGCTTCAGATTGATAATAGAGGGTTTTATTATCGCCTAAAAAACCGATTTCATTAATAGGTCCACCAATCCATGCTTCGTCTCGTTGCCGCTCAATGAGTGTAAGTGATTGATTGTCAACATTTAATTTCATTATCCAACGGTCTTTGTTGTCTAAACTTCTTAACACCACGACGGCATATTTGCCATCAGGTGACCAAAAAGGTTCACCAAAAAAGACCTTTCTCGGCTCAGGCTTTTTTTGTTTGGCTGTGTCGGGTTTTATCGGGTAATCCTTAACGTAATCAGGTTTATCAAATATGCCTTCTATGTTTTTTGTGGACACTTGAAGCATGGTATCTTTTTTAATATCATAAACCCACAACTCGTAAGTCCCCCTTTGAACGCCTACTTTTGAACGACCCGCGATGTCTTCTGTAAATCCTGTTTCAGTAACATAATTGGGTACAATCGTTCTTTTTTCGTTTGCATTGAGTTGTGTTAAACGATAAATGATATAGTTTTCATCGGGGCTTAATGATTGATTATCAACGATTTTTGTATCAATAAAAATCTCTTTAGGTCTTTTTGGTGCGTCGGCTTTGGTGTTTTTTTCACCTTCTTTTTTCTTATCGGCACGTTCTTTCAGAATGTCAAATAAAGACAATTGGTCTTGTTTCAACCATTTTTCCTGCTCCGTCAGTTTCGGTTCGGGTTTAGGGTTTCCTACTTGAAAATTAGTTAATTGAGCCAATTCGCCTGTAGTGATGTCAATGCTGTACAGATTATTGTTTTTGGTAAAGAGAACTTTATCTTCTTTTTGGTTGAATTTTGGATTAAACTCAATATCGAGGGTGCTCATTAAGGTTCGAATTTTCATTGTTCCGCAATCCAAAAGGAAAATATCGCCGTTTTTGACATATACTTTTTTTGTTTGGTCTCGATTGTAAGTGCCGAATTGCGAAGGCAATGCACGACGCATTTCAGGCGATACTTTAACAGGTTTATTATCAGTCAATGTGATAGAATATAACGAATCTGCTTTGTTAAGTTCAGGATTCCAACTAAAATATAGCGTTTTGCCATCTTCTGACCAAAAAGGATTAGAAGGTAATGCGCCAACAGATTCTTTAGGGTCAGCCATAATTTGCTCGATAGATAGTTGTGCAGAAACAGATGTAAACAGCGTAAAAACGAGGATGAAGGTGTGGAAGAATTTCATTTTAAATGATTTGATTTTTATGTTTTAAACAGCCAAATGTAGTATTTTTTGGATGATTTCACATTCAACTCAATCGTTTTTCGACCCCCCTCAGTATTCGACCTCTTTTCGTCCAAGCGATGTTTAGCTAATCCCAAACGTAGCGTTCATCATAGGCTACATTATATTGTCTCAAAAAGGCTCTGTATTCATCTTTGAAGTTTTTTTTGCTGTGGTGGAGTTTTTGATTGACAATGTACTGGATAACAATATCTACTTCTTTTGGGTTGACTGAAAATGCACCGTAGCCATCTTGCCAATAAAAATTTGAAAGGCTTTTATCTTTGGTTTTTATCCATTTCGAAGAATGTGATTTGATTTCTTCTAACAATTTCATCAAAGCTATTTTCTTTGACAACATGCACAATATGTGTACATGGTCTATGTAACCGCCAACTTTGATGACTTGACAATCCAGTTTATTGCATGTGCCGCCTAAATAAGCATATAGTTCGTCTTCTACTGAGGGGATGATGAATGGTTGACGATGTTTCGTGCTGAAAACGATGTGTACATAGTTTTGTACAAGTGATTGTCCCATTTTTTGTATGTTTAAGGCAGTTTTACGTTTTATTAATTGATGTTTGTCTATATTTTTATTGGTGGAGTCTCTACAATAACATATTACGCCCATGTTGAGTTGTTTATTATGTTTGTGCATAAAAATATTTTTGATGCGCGTTTTTGATACATTTCGATGTTTAATAGTTTAATAGGGCGTTACCCTATTCTAACGCATTACGCCCTTTTAGGGCTTGATAATGTGCAATTTTGAACTATTTTTGCGAATCAAATATAGCCCTGAAAGGGCGTGATATGTTAGAATTGGGTAACGCCCTATTATGTTAGATGTTAGAATTGGGTAACGCCCTATTGAATAAAAATCATAAAAATCATAAAAATGACAAATAAAGAAATTGCTCGCGCCTTTGCAGACCTTGCTGCCGTCATGGAGTTGCATAATGAGAACCCGTATAAAATAAAATCATATCAAAATGCTTACATAACCTTACGTAAACTCGATACACCGCTTGAAACCATGTCGGAAGTGGAAATGGATGCGGTGAAAGGGATTGGAAAAAGTACGGTTGAAAAAATCGTTCAATTGCTGAAAACGGGCGAAATGCAAGCGTTTCGACAATATGCTGACAAAACACCTACGGGCGTCATTGATATGTTGCACATCAAGGGTTTTGGACCTAAAAAAATTCAAGCTGTTTGGAAAGAATTGGAAATTGAATCCGTTGGGGAATTGCTGTACGCTTGTAATGAAAATCGTTTGATTGAGTTGCATGGTTTTGGTCAAAAAACGCAAGAAGAAATACGTAAAAATACGGAATATTACCTCAAATCACGTAACAAAGTCCATTGGGCGATTGCGGAGGAAATGACGGATGACGTTCTAAATTACTTAGATTCTAAGTTTAAAGAACTTAAAATGGCGGATGTCATAATCGAAAAAGTAGGAGAGGTGAAGCGGTTAATGCCCATTGTGGAAAAAATCGAATTATTGATTTCATGTAAAGAGAATTTGTTGCAAGTATTTGATAATCAAAAACTTATATTGTTAAAACAAAACGATAATTCTTATTTTGCGAAAACGGAAGACAATTTTCCTGTCATTATATATACGTGTGCAAAAGAAGATTGGGGTTCTAAAATGTTTAAATACTCAAGTAGCCGTCCGTTTTTAGAGAGTTTTGTCAAATTTACTGTTGAGGAACGAAATCCCGATACACTCGGGGAGGGGGTAGATTTTAGGCATTTGCCCACAGAACAAGCGATTTTTGACAAAGCCAATTTGCCTTTTATTCCTGCTGAATTACGTGAAGATGGCGGCATTTTGGACGTCGCAAAAGCCCATAAATTGCCCGAATTAATTACTTTGGGTGATATAAAGGGCGTTATTCACACACATACAACTTGGTCGGATGGTTTGCATTCGACGCGCGAAATGGCAGAAATGGCTCAAAAGTTGGGCTATCAATATATTGGTATCAGTGACCATTCCAAAGCTGCTTTTTATGCCAATGGCTTAAAAGAAGCGCGTATTTTGGCACAATGGCAAGAGATTGACCTCTTGAACGCCGAGTTTTTTAATTTTAAAATCCTAAAAAGTGTCGAGAGTGATATATTAAATGATGGTTCGTTGGACTATGCCGACGATATACTGAGGGGGTTCGATTTTGTCATTGCCAGCGTTCATTCCAATTTGAAAATGGCGGAAGAAAAGGCAACGACACGCCTCATAAAAGCCATAGAAAATCCTTTTACGACGATACTCGGGCACCCAACTGGTCGCCTTCTTTTGAGTCGCGAGGGTTATCCGATTGACCATAAAAAAGTCATTGATGCTTGTGCGGCAAATCGTGTGGCGATTGAATTGAATGCCAATCCGTACCGTTTGGATTTAGATTGGTCGTGGATTCCTTATGCTCGTGAACGGGGCGTATTGATTTCTATCAATCCGGATGCTCATTCCATGACGGGTATTAATGACATTCGTTATGGGATTATGGTGGCGCGAAAAGGTGGCTTGGATACTGAGGGGTGCTTGAATGCAAGAGATTTGAATGGTTTTTATGACTTTTTGAGTCAAAAGAAATAAATGATGTATGATTTATGATAATACCCTTCCGCACATTACCTTTGACAGGTGAACGGATTAACAATTTTCCTTCAATTCAATAGATTTTACAATATGAAACAACACTTTATTCTCCTTTTTTTCCTTGTTTTTTCAGGACATCAACTTTTATCACAAACGTACTCCAACGAGTTTTTAGCGATAGGCGTAGGTGCAAGAGCACACGGTATGAGCGGTGCAGTCACAGCAACGACCAATGATCTCTATTCATCCTATTGGAATCCAGCCGGTTTGGTACAAATGGAAGCACCCTTTCAAGTCGGTGTGATGCACGCAGAATGGTTTGGCGGTGTGGCAAAATACGATTTTTTGGGCTTTGCCAAACCCCTCAGTAGTGCGACCAAAAAAAGAGCTATTGGTGTCTCTATCATTCGTTTAGGCATTGACCAAATACCTTATACTTTAAATTTAGTCGGTGCCGATGGCAGTATCAACTATGATAATGTTTCCCAATTTTCAGCCGCCGACTATGCCATCCAAATGACGTATGCACAGGCGTTGAACCCTCATTTGTCCATTGGTGGCAACATGAAAATCATTCGCCGCGTCATTGGCACAATGGCTTCTGCTTGGGGTGTCGGTGCGGATTTGGGCATTCAATACCACAAAGGCAATTGGCGTTTGGCAGCCGTCGGACGTGACATTACGACGACCTATAACGCATGGACAGCGACATTGACCGATGAAGAAAAACAGACTTTTGCGCGCACAGGCAACACTATTCCGAAGTCTTCGGTTGAAATTACAAAGCCTACTTTGTTCCTCGCGGCAGGTTATATTGCCCCCCTCAGTAAAGACATCAATATGACCCTTGAAGCGGATGCGGGTTTTGCCACCGATGGGCAACGCAACGTATTGGTGAGCAGTAAAGCCTTCAACCTCGACCCTCGTTTTGGTTTGGAATTGGAATATCAAAAAAATGTGTGGTTACGTGCGGGTTTGGGTAATTTTCAACGCCTTAAAAATGAGCAAGACCCCACTAAAAAGGAGTTGAATATGCAGCCTAATATTGGTGTGGGTTTGCGCCTCGGGCGTTTGGTTGTTGATTATGCCTTAACAAATATTGGCAATGTGTCGGCTGTGCAGTATTCACATATTTTTTCTTTGAAATTGGATTTTAAGAAAAAAGAATAAGAATGACAAAATTAACCACGTTATTATTTACAGGTTATTTACCATTAAAATAAAAGTTACGAAAATTACAATGAAATAATATTTATTTGAGAACTAAAAATGTTATAATTTATGAAAATAATTTGTGACATAAAATAATGTTATTATCTTTGTCCTATTCAAAATAAAAAATACTTGAAAGCAAACCAATTATTATTAACCAAAAAAAAACAATCATTTCCATTTCCATTTCCATTTCTATTTCCATTTCTATTTCCATTTCCATGGGAATGTTGTAAATTGAATGAGATTACCTATATGTATTTGTAAAGTATAACAAATAAAAAATTTAAAAAAGAGAATATTTGATAGATAATTGCTTTAGTCTTTTGAAATAGTTTACCTAAAATTGAGGGTATAAAATTTTGAAAAAGTAACAAGTTATACTTGTTACTTTTTGTTTGTCCCTATTTACCAATCTATACATCTGAAATATTTTATTAAAAACAAATCTCAAATTCTTTTTCCAATGCAAACCAACAACATTTACAAAACCAGAGAGGAATTTGCTAAAGAATTAGGTATGTGTACTCGCACAATGATACGTAAACTCAAAAAAAACGACTTTGAATTGCCTATTCGAGAGTTGTTATCTCCAAAAACACAAATGGACATAAAAGTAAAACTGAAAATAATTTCAGTTGTCCAATAAAGTCCTAAAATGTCCAATTCAAGTAAAAGTTAATACTTTAAGTTTGCACTATGATTCTTTGGATTGTTTGGTACCGCAATAAAATGAATCAATTACTAAACAAAATGGGCTAAAGTTGTCGGAATTGCACCTCCGTTGACAACAATAGCCCGTGAATTTAATCATCTTTTAAACGATTTTAAAATGAAAAAACAAATTTTTCAACTCGTTTGTTTTAGTCTATTGACAAGTTCTATTGTTTTTATTTGGTCAAATTGCCAAAAATCTACCATTTCAGATACAGTTACATCTTATGGAGATATTGACGCAGCAGGCAAACTTCATAATGAAGGACTTGATTACGTTGCTACGAGACTTAATTTCCGAGATGCTTCAAAAGAGAGAATTTTTGAAGCTGTAAAAGAATTCACACTATTTAAAAACCCGAGTTGGGCTAATCGTAAAGATTTCATGGAAAGTAAGGTTAGTAATAAACTGGACTATATTAATTTTTCTTCAATAACTGAACCTGAATTAGGTACACAAATACTGATGGATTTGTGTAAAAATCGCAGCTCTGTTGAACAAAATTATTTGCTACAAATGGCTAAAACAATTGAAAAATTGTCTGATACTTTTGACGCAACATCTGATTTTGCAAGTATTCAACAAAATATTGTGAAAGATAAGAGCCGAAATATTGACAAAAAATTCTTATTGGCAACCGTTTCAATTGCAAAATATAGCGCAATTTACTGGAAAGAAGCTGTTAGTAATAGTAAAAATGGATGGTATCCTATACTGCAACAAAGAATTTCTAACAGAACCGTTTTTCCCTTTAGTATAAATACATTAAAAGATGTTGTTGGTTTTGCCAATAATTATCCTGGTCTTATGGATACTTATGGCGGAACGTATGAAGGAGAAATTTATGCTTGGGATACTGCTGTTCAAGGTGGTATTTATGAATCATCAAGGTAAACCTGTTTTTTTTAATCTGCTAAGGCTGAATTGTTTTCAGCCTTAGCTTTTAAATATAAAAATATGACATTCCTATTCTTTTTTTTCACCACTTATCTCACGCGTGATTCTTGTTTCGAAGGTATTATAAGATACGAAGTTAAAAAAACGTCTTTAAGCGAAGCTGGTATAAAAGAACATTTAGATACTGTAACTTATTATATTACCAAAAATAGAATAAAACTAATCACAAATCGAAAGGCTAAAATGAGAAATCAAGAAATTGAATATGTCATTTTTGATTACTTAACTGGGAGATATCAAACTTATCTGTCAAATGACAATCTCGTTTTACTTACAAAAATGAGTGAAAGTAATGCAACCATACAATTGCAACCAAAGGAAGATTCAATGTCTGTTTTAGGCTTTACATGCAAAAAAATAGATATTGAAAGTACAAGTCTTCGTTTTCAAAATAATATTCACTCTAAAACTACCTTTCAAACATCTATTTGGGTCGCCAATAATTTGACATTTCAATCAGCAAACAATCGTTTCGATGAACTTTTCAATAATTCAACTGGCTGTATTACACTTTATTGTGAATCAGAAAATTATAACCATACTAAAAGTGATGTCAATAACCTCAAACTAAATGTTCACTCAAAAAATATAACGCGCGCCATCGAAATCATACCTAAGAAACTATCTGATAATGAATTTACCTTCCCAACAAATACAAAATTTGTTGGCGAGTAAATACCGCTGACCAAGATTCAAAAAGAAGCCTGCTGACTTTTAGGATTTTAATATTTTGGCAGGTGTTCAATTTTAAACTGTAATGATTTGAAGGAATTATTAAGATTAAAGGTTAATAGAAACGCCAAATCCAAGTAGTCATTAATCAACTGCTTGGATTTGTCATTTATACTGAGGGGGGTAAAAGAAAACGGAATTATCTACTTATTGGAACATGATTTTATAATTCATTGATAATCAACATTTACGAAATTTTTAAAATTTCGTAAATGTGCGTTTTTCCGTAAAGTAGATAATCCCGAAAAAATGATTGCGCGTAAGAATAGGCAGAGAATTTGGTCATTTGGTGCCTATAATCTGTATAATCGGCGCAATGTTTTGTACATTGAATTGAGTAACCAAAGAATTTATAATGCCACGACACAAAAATTCGATTACAGGCAGTCGCTTCAAGCTAAATCACTTTTTTCTATTGTGCCTTTTATAAGTTATTCTTTATCATGGTAAAGTTTGAGCGTTTAACAATTGACAAATCATCCCTCTGTCATGATAATATATTATTATCATACTTTTTATATTACATTGTGTGTAGATGTATCGCTAAAAATTGGCTCGAATGGAAAGAAATAGAGCCGTCAGACTCGAATAAAGGTGACTGTCAATAGACCTATAAAGTCTTAAAATCAGCCTTCATTTTTTCCCTCTCGCCATGTCGTTGGCGTTACACCGAACAACTCATGGAAAGAGCGCGTAAAATGACTGAGACTGGCGAACCCTACGGTATAGGCAACTTCTGAAATAGTTTTGTCTTTTTCACCCCTCAGTATTTCACTCGCTTTGGTGAGTCGAACAAAACGAATGAATGCCGTGGCGGACATATCGGTCAAAGCGACGAGTTTGCGATGTAATGTTGTGCGGCTCATAATGAATTGTTTTTCTAAACTATGGACATCTAAATCGATGTCATCCAAATGGGCTTCTATAAAGGCTTTCAAATCTTTAATGAAAATATCGTCAAGCGTCGGTTTGATTTCGATGATATTTTGTGTTTCGTTTAACAATATCGTTGTGCGATAGCGTTCTTGTAATGCGTTGCGTAAACTAAGCAGGTTTTTCAACCGTGCTTTCAGCTCGCGTTTTTCAAAGGGTTTCGCCAGATAATCGTCTGCTCCGAGTTCTAAACCTGCCACTTTTGAATCCATATCTCCTTTGGCGGTCAATAAAACAATGGGAATGTGCGAGGTTTGAATATGGGTTTTTAACTTTTGACACAATTCCAAACCATCCATGATAGGCATCATAACATCACTGATAACCAAATCGGGTATTAAATCCAGCGTTTTTGTCCAACCTTCTGCACCATTGGCAGCAGAAACGATTCGGTAATCATCTTTAAGACAAATGTGCAGATACTGTACCACATCCTGATTGTCTTCTACGAGGAGCACAAGTGGTTTGGTTTTAGCTTCTTTTTCTGTTAACACCAAAGGCTTTTGCACCTCTGCTACCCAATTTAGTGGTTGTCGGTTATCAGATTCTATGTATTCAAGCGGTTCTGATTGCATGATTTTAGCCTTTTGCGTAACAGGTAATCTCACAGTGAATTCAGAGCCTTGCCCTAAAACACTTTTTACGTGTATCGTACCACCCATAAGTTGAATCAATTCCTTAGTCAATGTCAAACCGATGCCTGTTCCTTCGGCTTTACGCGTATTGGAATCATCTACTTGATAAAAACGGTCAAAAACATGCGGTAATTTATCAGCAGGAATACCTATGCCGGTGTCTGAAACTGAAAATGTAAAATCCCCCCCCTTGAGCGCATCTTGCGCCATCACGCTTTGCGTGACAGTATTGAGGCTTAAAATGACAGTGCCACCTTCGGGCGTATATTTAATGGCATTTGAAATAAGATTGGCGACAATATTCTGCATTTTTTCAGAATCGTAATCCATATAGTATTTTTCTTTATCGGTATAAAACTGTAAATCAATGTGTTTGTTAGCTGCCAATGAATGAAAGGACTCTTGCAAATAGCGCATATAGGGGATGATATTGCCTTGTTGCCAATGAATAGACATCGCCCCCGATTCCAATTTTGACAAATCCATCATTTGATTGACCAAAGACAATAATTGCTTGCCATTGCGTAGAATCAGTCGAATACCATCATGATACCACTCTTTCGGATTCGTCATCACTTGGTCTGCCATACCAATAATGATGGTCAAAGGTGTTCGGAACTCGTGGGTAATATTGGTGTACAGACGGGTTTTGACAGCATTTAATTCTTTTATGCGTAGCGTTTCCGCAGCGGCTAATTTCCGATTGAGTTGGAAACGATAGAATGTGTAAAGCACTACACCAATAATAAACAAATAACCTAAAATAGCCCAGAATGATAAATACCAAGGAGTTAACACTATTATTACTAATGGCTTCGAATAAACAGTATAGCCGTTTGTCGTATTCGTTGCTTTTACGTGTAATTTATATGTCCAAGGCCATAAATTGGTCAAAGTTGTTTTTCTGTCATTGCCTAAGTCCTGCCAAGTCTCATGAAACCCTTCTACCCAAATGGCATAATTTATATTAGACGTATTGTTATAATCTAAAGCAGCAAATTGTATTGAAAGCGTTTTATACCGTGGAGATAATTGAATCGTATCTGCTGATAATATGTTTTTAGACAGTACATTACTTGAATCTAAAGAAGATATAATTTTGTTATCTAAACTCAATTCTGTAAACAATAAAGGAGGAGGATATGTCTGGATTGAAAAAACACTATCGGGATGGAATATCTGTAAGCCAAGTTCAGTTCGCCAAAGAAGCATATCTTTTGCATCTTTATAAACGCCATTTAAAGGAAAACTCTCTGTACTCAATCCATCTTTTGAACCAAAACGTGTAAATTTCCTTGTTTCTTCATCAAAGCAGACGATACCATGAGCACCTGTCCCTATCCATAGCCGTCCTTGTTTATCACCTGTGAGGGATAAAATATTTTCTTCTGGTAATCCGTCATTCAATAAATAACGTCGAAAACAACGCTTTGCATCATCAAAACGGTTTAGTCCGTTACTTGTACCTATCCAGAGTATCCTATCAGTATTCTGATATAAAGATTGTACTGTATTAGAGCTAATAGAAGTATTATTCCGTGAATCGTATTTGAAATTTGAAAATTTCGCATCTTCTTCTTTTTTGATTGTGTATGGTTGTTCAAGGCGATATAATCCACAATTCATAGTGGCAATCCATAAATCATCTCTAACATCTGTCAATAAATCAAGAAAGCCTGAATTATCGCATAGTTTATTCCAAGTGTTCCTAAAATGAATAAAAAGTTCTGTTTGTGGGTCAAAACATTGCAAATTATCCCAAGCCCCTACCCAAATTCGCCCATTCCTATCTTCTGCCAAACTCCAAATAGCACCACCCCAAAAATTTCGATTTCCTACTGCTTCATCTCCAAAAAACTGTGTTTTGAGGGATTGTGCATGAATTTTGTAAAACCCCTGCTTTTCTTTTGACGCTGAACCTGCGTAGATAAATCCATCCTTACTTTTTAAAAGTTTATTTATAGGTACATTTAGGAGGACTAATTTTGGGCTTATTTGAGCTATATTCCAACAAAATAACCCTTTATTTGTACTGTACCACAGTATTTGACCGTCTTTTAATATCGCTCTGGCAAACTTAATCTGCTTAATGAATTCTGGATAGGTATTAGTGAAACGATTGGTTCCTTGTGTTAATAAGCTAATACCTGTTTGTGTGCCAATCCAAATATTGCCATTTTTATCTTCTTTAAAAACATTCACTTTTCCAGGTAGGATACCATAAGGATTTGTAACACTATGCTTTAAAACCTCTTTTTTCCCAGAGATACTATTAAGAATAACCGCACTCGTGTGTGTGCCAGCCCAAAGCCTTTGTTTACTATCTTTTAAAATTGGAAAATATACCTCGTTGTCTCTAAACCAGTCATTGGATATACCCGTGCTTAATATTTCCCATTCCGAATTTACTTTTTTCAGTTTTTTCAACTCATTGAGTTCAAAAAAATAAACTTCACGCCCAGATTGTTCTATAAATAATCTTACAATGGTTTTTCCTTTTAACTGGTTAATAGGTCTAAATATATTTTCATTATTGAGCCGATAGAATAGACCTTCGTCTGTTGACATCCAAAGTGTGCCATTTCTATCTTGTCCTAAGTCATGGGTTAACTTTTCGGTTTCCCTGATAAGTCTATTTCCCTTAATACTGTAAAGCCCCGTAGAGGAAGCAATCCAAATAGTTCCGTTGATATCACACAGGATTTTATAAACTAATGCATTACCAGTCAAATCAAAGAGCGTAAACTTTTCATCAGCTATATCGTAACGGCTCACGCCATGACCGAACGTTCCAAACCAAAGATTACCTTGTTTATCTTCACATATACTATTTACAAGGTTTCCACTTAGACTGTTAGTGTCATTAACGTTGTGATAATAAGACTTGAACTCATACCCATCAAATAGATTGACACCATTATTTGTTGCAATCCAGATGGCATCTCGACTATCTTGAAAAATATCGTTAACGTTTGGATTCGATAGCCCACTATTAGTATCATAATGCCGAAATATAAAATTGGATTGAGCGAACAATCTATTGCAGAAAGAGCTAAGTAATAAAAAAATTATGACTATCACCACATTCCGAGTTTCTTGATTTTCTCTCTTTTTCTTAATTGTCTGACCATTTTTGTAGTCGGCGAGTGATTGACTTGCCCATTGAGACAATGACAATAAAAGCCACAGTCGCTTAACAAAATAGACTAACGATTCAATGAGTCTATGGTGTAATGAAAGTATGGAAGAATGGGCGTGATTGTTAACATAGATGGTTTTCATTGGACATTTTTAGTTTAACGAACTAATAAATGTGTTTCTGAAGGTTTAATAACATAATCCGATGTTATACAAACTCAAATATATTACGAAAGAGATGAATTAACAAGAATATTGATTTTCTAATGAATATTTTATTAAAAAAGACGGAGAAAAGGCAATTTGAAACATGTGTGCAAAGGTTTGCAACATACGTACAAACACGATTGAGCCATCAAGCTACATATTTGGGGTATAAATACAACGGAAACATAGAGTAATAGCCGTGTGCGAGGTAAAATAAATTGCTATTACTCTCTGTTCCTTGCTTCGCTCAAAATACGTACATTAAAAGTATAGATACTCCAATAGAAATAACTCTTGTCCGCTTTTTTTGCTTGCAAAAAAACAGGGAGTAATAACAATTTATTTGTGCAAATACATAGCTAAAAAAACAAGAAACTAGATGATTATGCTCACCTATTTATGATGGTGATTCAAACCTTCAACTTTGTAAACACTTTGTGCAAACGTTTATTTAAACAAGCCCCAAATGAGTTATGCCATTGATTACAAAACGCACAAAGGACACCTACCTGAAACTGATTTATACTGAGGGGTATGCGAATAGGGAAAATAGGGCGCGAAAGTGCATTTTAATGAGATTTTGATTTTAAACTCTTTTGTGTGCCTACAATTTTAAAAAAACTAAATGACAATAATTTTTATTTTTTAATCATAAAATACCTATATAATGAAAAAGAATCTGACCTTAATTGGCAGCTGCTTATTGGCGCTGTACCTATGTCTTCCATCTGCAATTTGTCAAGATCGACCTCATTTTGGACGTTTGGAAGTCCAAAAAACGCCCTTTCAAGATGTTCGCCCTGCACGTTATCCAAAAAATGGAAGTAGATTTTCTGCTTTGCTACAGAGCAGAACAGAAGAAAACAATGACATTCAGCCCGTTCAACAACAATCCAATATTCTGTCAATCCAAATGGAAGTCAATCGTTATACCCCCGATGCCAATTGGAAGGAATTGGGTCCTATGACGACTATTGAGAAGATGGATAACAGTGATTTTAGAAACTATGAAATTGACCGTAACGGTATTATTAATTTCCAAATAGCCCCTTACGACCCCAATGTGATGTGGATGTCCACCTTTAGCTCAGGCATTTGGAAAACGTGGAATGCGGGCAGAACGTGGATTCCTATTTCGCGGCATACTTTGAAGGGCTCATATATATCCGCTTTTGCCGTTGACCCTTTTAATCCAAATACGATTTATGCTGCCAGTAATTTCACAGGTGGCGAACCAACTGGCTTACATAAGACGATAGATGGCGGGGGGACTTGGCAACTATTGCGCACAGTAAATTTTGATTATATAACCAATATCATCATTCATCCGCAACAAAATAATAAAATATTGACGACGGATAATGTTGAAATTCAATATTCAGAAAACGCGGGTGCCACTTGGACTAAAGTGTATGATACGGATTATGACTATAATGTGATGAAATTGGCACAATCGCCCAATAACCCCGATATTGTATATGCAAGAGCGGTGGATGCGAATGGAATGAAAGTGATTAAATCTATTAATTTTGGCAAAACATGGAGCGAAACAGGCTTGAACAGACTGCCTGCGAACATTGTCCTTATGGATATTGCCGTTGCACCGACCGATGCTAATACCATTTACGCCATGTATGCTGTATCAACAGCCACTGGAGGCACTGAAGCGACCATAAAACGCTCAACTGATGGCGGCACGACATGGACAACGCAATCAAGCGGCTATCAAAATTTGTTGGGTTATTATGAGTTAAAAATAACTGTTGACTCAGATAATAAAGACAAATTATATTTCGCAACGCCCAAAATAGTGGATAATACACCCGATGGGATTTATGTCTCTCAAGATGGTGGTAGAACAATCGGTTTAATCGGAACGCCTATTAAAACGCTTGGCATTTCTCCAGTAGGATTGTATATGTCAGATTTAAAGCACCACCCTATTAGTAAAGAATTGATATGCACATTCTACGAGGGCGGTGCATATAAATTAAAAACAGATGCTTTAGATGTTTTAGATATTAGAACGTTAAATTGCACGCTCTCTGCTTCGCGTTTATATAATGTGCCTTTATGGCCCGATAACTGTGCAACTTTAAGAAACAATTGGGTGCGCATTAGCGATGGCATTTCAACTGCATATGCGTTAGATATCGTTAAAAAAGACAATGTCGTGTTAGCCAGTTGTGGAAATGTTCTCCTAAAGTGGGATGGTGCGAAGTGGGTGCAGCTCACAAGTTTGGGGGGCGTAAGTAATGCCGCTTTTTTAGGCAATACGAATTCATTTTTGATTGAAGAACATTCGGGGCTGAGCAAAACGACTGACGGAGGTAAAACATTTAGAAATCTTTTACCACAAGAAGCGCAATTAGAACCAGTGTATTATCGCGCGCCTATACATGTGAGTGCTCAAAATATTAATGTCGCTTATAGTTTAAGAACCAATTTATGGAAAACAACGAATGGGGGCGATACTTGGACAAAAATGACCATTCCACCAGATACGCTTAACCGAGCGAAAGCTGGTTCATTTATGGCGGTTGCGCCCTCGAATGACAACATTGTCTATGTTGCTTCCCGTAATTTCAATACCAGTGCCGCATATATACACAAAACGACGGATGGTGGTTTGACATTCACTGACATCAAAAGGAATCTGCCTAATCTTTATTTGGATAGAATTATGGTGCATCCGACAAATCCCAATCGCGTTTGGGTCTTATTTCAAAGAACACAACTCTATGAATCAAATGATGGCGGCAATACGTGGACCAATATCAGTGCAGGACTATTGCCTTTCCCTATTACAAGAAGTCGGGCTATGGGCTACGATGCCCAAAGAAATACCCTTTATATCGGTACGGACTTTGGTGTATTTGTTAAATCTGCCAATGATAACCAATTCAGACCTTATCAGGTGGGTATGCCTTATATTCCCATCTACGATTTAGAAATTGATGCCGCAAACAATAAGATTTATGCAGGAACAGGCTCAGGTGTATGGGTCGGTGATTTATACGACAACAGCCCGAACACCAATGCTGCCATGAGGCAGGAAAATCGGGTACAGTTAAGTCCAATTGTCGCATTGTATCCCAATCCTGTAGCAAACTTTTTAACGGTGGGCATCAATGCACCTTTAAAATCGGAATGGCAAGTGAGATTACTGAACAATTTGGGTCAAGCGGCTTATGTCTATACAGGCAGGGAAACGCAACGGTTTGATATCAATGTAAAATCATTCAACAGCGGCCTCTATTTCTTGGAATATACTGAGGGGGGTAACAAGAAGGTAGAAAAAGTGATGATTCAACACTAACGACTTTACCCTGTACATACAGAGAAGGATTATAAATAGAATAATTTTAAGTTGAAAAGTGTATTTCAATTGCGAAATACACTTTTTTGTTTTGTACAACCTCTTTAGAAACAAGTCATTATAGTCAAACAATAAGACAGGATTATACTTGAAATGACTATGTTTCTGCCACAAACCTTTTTTTTTATCCACAAAAGTTTGGTCAACGAAACACTTATTCTAACTTTGCGTTTGTAAAAAATGATATAAGAAAATAGTTTGACGGGAGCGGCAAATTAGAAATGCCAACAAAGGGTTGGTAAGCGGTCAAAAAAAGTGGACATCGTTGAATCA
>JAYTUQ010000053.1:0-2744 GCA_043744455.1 Saprospiraceae bacterium
AACAGCTAAGGCTTCGTTGCGCCCGCAGGGCGAACAATGAAGCCTATGTTGCACGGAACCAAATTTTTATTTTGCTATGGGGATTGCGTCTTGAGAATCGAGGCGCATTTTTTATTTTGATACAGTTTGCGATCGGGAATTTAGCAAACTAAATTAATTCAATTGCTTTTTGTAAAGGTTTGTGTTTTACAAAATTAAAATCATTCCATTATTTTGATTTAAGGCAAAGCGTTGCCAGCCCTTTATTTTTTCAATAAAAAATTTAATTCATTATTATCGCTTTCAATAGTTGTGCATTGCGTGTTCTCCAATTTGTTGGTGGACCGCGATGATCAAAATTCATCAATCGCATCATGGTTTGTTTTTTGCAACATGGGCATAGCAATGGATTAAATGGTTCTGCTTTTGTTTTTATCGGTTTTGTTTTTATATTTTCAAATTGTTTGCGAATGGTTGGTATTGCTACACGTTTAGCGGTGCTACTGAGTATTCCATAATGTCTTATACGAACAAAATTTTTAGGTAAAATATGCAACGAAAATCTGCGAATAAATTCCATCGAATTTAGTGTTAGCTGTTTTTTCTTTTCATTGTCTTTATAATCTTTATACTTAATAGTGATGGTCTGATTACTACTGTCAATATTGAGAATCCGGTGATTACTCATAGCGATCTTGTGTGTGTATCGTCCAAGATACTCTACAACACTATCCACTCCGCTAAAAGGTTTTTTAGCAAACACTACCCATTGTTTTTTAAAGCATTCGTCAATTGTGTATTTGGGAAGTATAATTTGTTTTTCTGCTTTTATATTATGCAATCCAACACGTTTGCGAACATGATGAATGTATTTTGCACGAAATACTTTGCTCAACGCTTTTACCGGAAATAAATAATTGCCATTGGTTTTGCTGGGCTTCCACTTCTTTTGATTTGTAAGGCCTCCTGCAGGTATAATGCAATGCAAATGTGGATGAAGCGTTAACTGTTGTCCCCAGGTATGCAGTATACTTATCATACCGGTTGTTGCGCCCAAATGTGTTTTATCGTTTGCAAATGTGTTAATGGTATCCCATGCAGCATCAAACAAAGCAGCATACATCACCCATGGATACTGCATACACAACCCATGTAATTCGGAAGGTAAAGTAAACACCACATGAAAGTAAGATACAGGCAATAGCTCTTGCTGCCTGGCCTGTATCCATGCTTCACGTTCATTCCCCTGACATTTTGGGCAATGCCTGTTGCGACAACTATTATAACTTATCCGCAGATTACCGCAATGCGTGCATCCGTCAATATGACCGCCCAGGGCTGATGTACGACATTTACTTAATGCTGATAAGGTGCGTAGTTGCCAGGTATTGAGTGTTTTGTTTTTTACACTTTGCTCAACAGCTTTCCATTGCGCACGTAATACATGCGCTAATTCAAACTTGGATTGCATAAAGTGTTATTTTACTTTATACAAATTATCCAATGGACAAAATGGTGCTTTACGGCCTGTTTTGGCGATGTGCAAATACACCATCGTGGTTTCTATATGCGCATGACCAAGCAATTCCTTTATCGATACAATATCTAATCCGTCTTCCAATAAGTGTGTAGCATATGTATGACGCAGTGTATGGGTGTGCACATCTTTTCTTATTCCTGCTTTTTGACACAGGGTTTTTATCACCCATTGTACGCCTCGTTGCGAATACCTGCTATCGTAATCACTGCCTGTAAAAAGATAATCGGTTGCTCCGGTACTTTCAATGTATTGCTGTATGCCTTTCACTAAAAGCTTTCCCAGGGGTACATACCTGTCATAATTGCCTTTTGTTTTCCGGATCAGCAACATCCCTCTGCTTAAATCAATATCCCGCAAACGGATTGTTCTTACTTCGCCACAGCGCAATCCACAACCATAAAGCAAACTCACCAACAAACGGTGCTTGAGTAAATCTGCATGTTTTATCATCGCTTTTACTTCATCTCTACCAAGCACAATTGGTAATTTTTTATCGTGTTTAATACTTGGTAGTTGAATTCGTTTGTCATTCATTCCTTCCAACCGAAATAAAAATCGTAATCCATAAACAGTATGTTTGAAATACGATTCACTTGGCTTGCCTTTTAAAATAAGCCCTTCCAGATAATCTTCTATCTGGTCATCTGCCAATAAGGTGGGAATACATTTGTAATGCAAAGCGATTTGTGCAAGATGACGGGCGTAGTTTTTCTTTGTACTCTCGCTTCGTCTTTGAGTATGCATCCTGCGTTCTAGCCTACGATACAGTTCTTCAAAGCCATGCACTTCTGCGCAGGCTTTGGTCACTAATGTTACTACATCAGTGTTTGGGGTATTGTTGTTTTTTTCCATTCAGAAAATTACAACATCACAAAGTTTTTTTGTAGATTTGGTTAGGTTACGCAGGCTCCACGTAGTGGTTTAGTGCAACACTTGCTAAGCTAAATTTTTGCGTACCGCAAAAACTTCGCCTAGCCGGGCCGTTACTGCCAATGCAAGACGAAGGAACAGGCAACGGTGTCACGACAATTTAAATAATTAAAAAAAAGAAAATGAAAAAACAATTTCTTCTTTTCGGTTTAATTACTCTCCTTGTTGTCTGTTCATGTAAAAGAGACACTTCTCTCCCACCAAACACCACTATCTATGGAAGACTTGCTGACACATGTACTGGAAATGGTTTGAGTTTGCTATATGTTACGACCTGTGTGTTTTTACTCGCTTG
>JAYTUQ010000054.1:0-2739 GCA_043744455.1 Saprospiraceae bacterium
TCCCTCTAATTCTAGACCAACCAGAAGACGATTTGGACAACAGGTTAGTTTATGAATTAATCGTTGACAGGTTGAAGCAAGCAAAAGAACACAGACAATTAATAGTTGTTACTCACAATGCCAATGTTCCAGTAAATGGCGATGCTGAATACATTATTTCTATGGACACCGACAGTAAAATTTTAAAAGTCTTACATACCGGGACAGTTGAACAGGTTACAATCAAAAAAGAGATTTGCGATGTAATGGAAGGTGGAGAACAAGCATTTGAAATGCGTTCAAAACGATACAGACAAATAAAATAAGCCTACACACAAAGCCAAGCAGAAAAAACAAAGAAACATGCCCGAACAACAAAATATAGAATACAAACAAAGCTGGCACGATGAATACCTGAAATGGGTTTGTGGGTTTTCTAATGCACAAGGCGGTGTAATATTCATTGGCAAAGATGACAATGGGAATGTAGTTGGCGTTGCTGATTATAAGAAACTGATGGATGATATACCCAACAAGATTAGAAATACAATGGGTATTACAGCAGAAGTAAATCTGCATGAAGAAGACGGCAAATATTTTATTGAAATTGTTACTCATCCTTACTCTGTTCCTATTTCAGTAAGAGGCAGATATTATTACCGTAGTGGCAGCACCAAGCAGGAATTAACAGGTGCAGCACTCAATGAATTCCTGTTGAAGAAATCAGGTAAAACATGGGATGATGTAATTGAAGCAAGGGCAACATTTGACGACATTGATGAAAAGACGGTTAAAATATTTCTTGCCGCTTCGCAAAATACCGGTCGGCTTCCGGAAAACGATGGACTTGATTTACCTGAATTATTTGAGAAATTACGGCTTACAGAAAACGGGCAATTAAAAAGGGCAGCCATTATTTTATTTGGCAAAGACCCCGGGAAATTTTATCCAAGTATTTATGTAAAGATTGGCAGATTTGGAAAAGATGATACAGATATTATTTTTCAGGAAACGGAAGAAGGAAATTTAATCACGTTATTGCAAGCCGTTTTAAATCAACTCAACCACAAATTTTTAATTCGCTCAATAGGATTTGAAGGAATGCACCGCATTGAAAAAGGGGAATATCCTTTAGCTGCCATCCGTGAAATGTTATTGAACGCTTTGGTGCATCGCAACTATATGGGAGCACCCATTCAAATCCGTGTGTATGACGACAAGATTAGTATCTGGAATGAAGGTTCTTTACCGGCAGGTTTAACATTGGCTGCGTTGAAACGTTCGCATTCTTCAAGACCAAGAAATCCTATCATAGCGGATGTAAGTTTTAAAGGTGGGTACATTGATGCCTGGGGTCGTGGCACTATTAAAATTCTGGACACTTGCAAAGAAGCGGAATTACCTGAACCAGAAATGCAGGAGCAAGACGGCGGTTTTAGTATTACACTTTTCAAAAATAATTTGACACAGGAACAGTTAGCAAAACTGGGGCTTAATGATAGACAAGTAAAAGCTGTATCATTTGTAAAAGAGAAAGGAAGAATTAGTAATAAAGAATATCAGGAAATATTTAGTGTAGCAAGAATTACGGCAACAAGAGACTTGAAAGAACTAGTTGAAAAAGGAATATTAAAATCATCTGAAACAAAAGGTGCAGGTTCTTATTATGAATTATGAATTGCATCATAATTGCACCAATTGCACCATGATTACACCATAATTGCACCAATTGCACATCAATTGCACAAGGATTGCACAATTAAAAAATATGAATGAAAGTCTCTCAAATCAAATACAACTCTTCAAATCTGTTTTCAAAGGCAGAGAAGATGTATTTGCAGTTCGTTGGGAGAAAGAAACTAAGAGCGGCTACATGCCTGCCTATTTCTATGACCCGTATATGTATCGGGCTCATAAAATAAAGGGTGGCACTTTCCAGAATTATAAAGACAAAAGCTACCTAAAACTTACTGATAAGGAAATTGCAAAGCACCTGAACGGTGAACAACTCATTGGCATATATCCTTTGCTTTCAGATAACTCATCGTGGTTTTTAGTTGCTGATTTTGACAAAGAAAATTGGATAGCCGAAGCAAAATTTTTTATTAAATATTGTCAGCAAAAAGGATTTCCTGCATATCTGGAACGTTCCCGTTCAGGAAATGGTGGTCATGTTTGGCTATTCTTTGAACAACCTTATCCGGCAATAAGGAGCAGAAAAATTTTTATTTCAATACTTGAACAATCGGGGGCATTTTCAATGTTCGACAAAGGTTCAAGTTTCGACCGATTATTCCCCAATCAGGATTTTCTTTCAGGAAAAGGTTTAGGAAACCTGATTGCCTTACCCCTTTTCAAAAAAACTTTTGAACAAGGGAATAGTTGCTTTGTTGATGTAGAGACTTTAGAACCAATAAAAGAACAGTTTGAATTTCTGAAAAACATAAAGAGGGTTTCCATTTCAGAATTAGATAAAATTTATCAATCAGTTTCAGCATCCACTATCTCCACTCTGCCAAAATCAAATAATGGAAAATTAATCATCGCATTAAGCAACGAAGCTAGAATCAGTCGTGAAGGAATGACAACTCCATTAATAAATTTTCTGAAAGAAGAATTAAATTTTGCAAGCACAGCATTTATCATCAAAAAGAAAATTGGTAAGAATACTTTCGGGACTGAGCGATATTTCAAATTTGTAGCAGAAACGGAAAACGAAGTTGTCGTTCCAAGGGGTTTCATTGGAAAGTTAATTCACTT
>JAYTUQ010000055.1:0-36148 GCA_043744455.1 Saprospiraceae bacterium
CGTTCAGTTGCGAAAAGCAGGTATTAAATTGCCGATTATGGTCATGAATCCTGAAGTGGCGAGTTTCGATGTGATGCAACGTTTTGAACTTGAGCCAGAGATTTATTCTCATATTTTATTACAAGATTTTATCCATTTTTTGAAAAATACTGTTGAGGAACGACATCCCAATACTATTGGAAAAGTGGGCACCAAAATACATATAAAATTGGATACAGGAATGCATCGATTAGGTTTTGAATTAGCTGATATTGAACAAGTTATAACCGTTTTGGAACAAAATCCGCGTATTCAAATTGCTTCTATTTTTACACATTTGGCAGCGACTGATGGACCTGAACACGATGCTTTTACACATAAACAAGTCGCCCAGTTTGAGGTTATGTACGATCAAATTACTGAGGGGGTCGGTTACAAACCCTTGAAACATGCGCTGAACTCAAGCGGTATTTATCGCTTTCCTGAGTATCATTTTGATATGGTTAGATTGGGTCGTGGTTTGTATGGCGTGGCGAGTTTCGATGCCATGCAACAAAAATTACAAGTGGTTCAGACGTTGAAAGCGACAATATCTCAAATAAAAACAATACCCAAAGCCGATACAATTGGCTATTCACGCAAAGGTATTTTGGAACGCGATAGTCGTATTGCAACCATATCTATCGGTTATGCCGATGGTTTGCGACGTACAGCTTCGGGCGGTCAATTTTCAGTTTTTTTGCATGGTAAACGTGCGCCAACAGTTGGTAATGTGTGCATGGATATGACAATGATTGATGTGACGGATATTCCAGAAGCATGCGAAGGAGACGATGTAGAGATTTTTGGCTCGAATATATCCATCCAAGCATTGGCAGAAGCCATTGGGACTATACCGCATGAGGTTTTTACAAGTATTTCGGAAAGGGTTAAGCGGGTGTATTTTCAAGAGTAATACAAAATTTGCGAATAAAAGTTAACCCCAAAACGGCTTATTTGTCTTAATTGGAGAAAGATGTTGTTGTGGTTTTAAGTCACAATATTGAGGTAAATGGAAAAACTACTCTTTTCGTTTCCCTCTTTTCACATGTATATTTTCTAACAGTTTAAAGTTAATTTTCATTAAAAAACATATTGAAAAGTATGAAATTTAAAAATTGGAGAGATAATTGTCTCTACATGCCTTAAATTAAGTGAGTATTGCATCAATACTTTTTGAATTAAAACAACTTCACAAAGCATTGGTTTTTAGTATTTTCCAGCTTTAAGAAGGTTGTAGCCTTGCATATTATTATTGTGGAAGGTTTTGAAATGCAAAACTAATAAGGCATACAACAAGATAAAAAGGTAAACATTCTCAGTTCTAATTGTCCAAATATTTACAAAAACTACTTTTTAGCATGAGAAAATTTTTATATTTCTTTATATTTTTACTTCCTCTGACACACTCAGTTGCTCAAAATCAATCAATCGGTGGTGGCATTGGCGTTAACTCGCTTTTAGGTAACGGTGTAAATTTAACAGAAAAGAGTCTGTCTCGGGCAGGGTCTCCAGCTTCAACTAAAAATCAGTTTAGCAAACCTCAAGTCAGCTTGAATATTGATTATAATTTGCCAAATAAATTACCTAAGAGTCTCTTGGCGAGACTTTATAATCCTATTTTTGGACATAGACATCTCCAGATGAGGGTGCAGGCAATGTTCAATCAATTTAACATTGATGTAAATAAAAACAATTCAATATTGAGCTTTGGCAGTAGCCTTTTGTATTTTCCAATGGCGCAAGATTTTGGCAGGAATGCTAATTTTTTTATTGAAACAGGCTACAAAGCATCTTTGAACAATGGGGCTTTTGACCCTTTTCACAGTGCTGTTTTAGGTTTCGGAATGCGCCACAGCTTGCGTAATGATTGGATTTTGCAAACGAATATCAATTATACGTATGCTTTTAATGATAATGTAGATTTATTCGGGGCGAGAGGATTTCGAGTGAAAAATGCGGATGGATTTGTTTTATTCAATGTAACCATTTTAAAGTCATTTCTTAACTTTTCGGATCAAGGGACACTTGATAAGGCGAAAGATTCGCTCGGTATGGCACGTAGTTTTGCGGTGCAAGCGATTGATAAAGGACAATTGGTATCTGAAAATGCAAAAACTGTACAGTTATTGATTCAAAAATTGAATGAGAAAATAAAGAAAGACAAAGCATTGGCACTGAAAATTTCAGAAACTGCTTTGGTTGCCAGTTACAAAGCGGTTAATATTCGTTTAAATCTATCAAAAAGTACGCTATTTGATGTGGCTGAACGCGAACTTGACAACTTAGATTCGTGTATATCGACATTGTCTATTGACCGTCTTGTTGATTATGACTTAGCTTCGGATGTACATGCGGCGGAGGTTGATATAACAAAAAGGATTCAAGAGTTAAAACGTGATTTTCAAGATACAAGGCAAAATCTTATTTTGACGTATCAATATTTGCCCTATTTGAAAGAATTAGAGCAAGAGGTTCAGCGCATCAATGTCAGAGAAGCAGGTGAGGCACGTGTTATCATGACAAAACTTGAACAAATGGTTGGGACTGTGCAAAACGAATATGATTTGGCACATAATAATGTGTTAGAAATCAAAGGATTATTTGAGAAAGCAGCTGCTAACTTGGAAAACGCGTCTAATGAAATTGAAAAAACACAAAAAGAAATTAAGGTTTTGAGGAAATATTGATAAATTTTTTTTGATAAGACTTTGATTTTCAATGTGCTATAGTTTTTTTCTATATAATAAAAACCGCCCAATGTTTGACAAACATTGGGCGGTTTTGTTATGACAAAAACGTAGTTTATACTGAGGGGTATAAAATTTTATAGAGCAGTCAAGGCTTTCGTTGTCTAACCAATAATTTTCAAAAAACTATATTTAAACATATTAAACGATTCAAAGCCTTTTTGCGTTACTTTGCAACCTAACCATCCTAAAAACGTTCTTTGATGCAGGCGTTTTCCTTGAAACAATGGCTCAGAACACACGACTCAAGACTTTAAAAATATGCTCAGTTTTCAATATCCTACTTGGTACATTCTTTTTTGCGCGCTGCTCGGCTTGGCTTTTGCAGCAGCTTTATATTGGCGCGATACATCTTTTAAAGAGCAATCTCCGATGCTCAACAAAGCATTAGGCGTATTGAGGTGGTTGACTGCTACGATTATTGCGGTGCTGTTGCTCTCGCCTGTTTTGAAATCATCAGTAACAGAAATCAAAAAACCTGTCGTCGTTTTGGCGCAAGATGTGTCCGAATCCATTGCTGTTGCCGTCAAGGACACCCCTCAGTATAAAAGCCAATTTGAGGCTTTAAAAAACGCTTTGGGCGACAAATATGATGTTAAAACCTACAGTTTTGGCGAAAGGGTACGTGAAGGGGTTGATTTTCAATTCAAAGACAAATTGACGAATGTGTCTGATTTGGTGAAAAATGTCTATGATTTGTATACCAATCAAAACCTTGGCGCGCTTATTATTGCTTCCGACGGTATCTATAACGAAGGCTCAAATCCTCTTTATGCAGCTGCTAAACTCAATGCACCTGTTTTTACCATTGCTTTGGGTGATACGACGCCCAAACGTGACTTAATTGTTAAACGGGTTTTTCATAATAATATCGCTTATCTCGGCGACAAATTTAATATCCAAATTGATGTTGCGGCTGCCAATTGTGGCGGTTCAAATACCTCTTTAACCGTTGCTAAATTAGATGCTGCGGGCAACCCATCAGTCGTCAGCACCACGCCGATTTCAATTAATAAAAATGATTTTTTTATAACAAAAGAAGTGATACTTGATGCCTCGCAAGCGGGTGTTATGCGTTTTCGGATTGCTGTGACGAGTGTTAGCGGAGAAGTAACAACAGTCAATAATGTCAAAGAGATTTTTATTGAAGTTTTAGACGCACGCACTAAAATTTTGATATTAGCCAATGCACCACATCCCGACCTTGCGGCACTCAATGAAGGCATTGTTTTGAACAAAAACTACACAGTTTCAGTCGGTTATGCCCATGATTTGAAAGTCAATGTGGCTGATTTTGACTTTGTGATTCTGCATCAAGTCCCTTCAATAACAAACGGTGGTGATGCCGCTTTGACTATTTTGAATGGTAAAAAAACGCCTCGTTTGTATATTGTCGGTGCGCAAAGTGATTGTCAGAAGTTGACAACGATGCAAAATATGATGACCTTAAGTGCCGATGGTCGGAATATGAACGATGTGCAAGCCACGCTAAATGGTGGTTTCAATTTGTTTACGCTTGACAATACATTCAGTCAATTTCAAAGTTTTAATCCCATTCAATCGCCTTTTGGCGAGTACAAAGAAGCAGGCGGCGGACAAGTCTTGTTTTATCAAAAAATTGGTAAAGTCGATACCAAATTTCCACTCATCATGCTCGGCGAATCGAATGGCATTCGGACGGGTATAATTACAGCAGAAGGTTTGTGGAAATGGCGGCTTTTTGATTTTGCACAGCATCAAAACCATGAATTATTTGATGGTTTGATGTCTAAAATCATTACTTATTTATCGGTCAAAGAGGACAAACGGAAATTTCGGGCTTCGTCAGATAAAAATATGTATCGTGAAAATGAACCTGTTCAATTCTCTGCGGAACTCTACAACAACAGTTATGAATTGATAAATGATGCCGATGTACGCGTCATTTTGACCAATGGAGAAGGCAAACAATTTCCTTACACCATGAATAAAGAGGGTCGCGCCTATGCCCTTAATGCAGGGATTTTGCCTGTTGGCAACTATCAATACAAAGCGACAACCAGCGTTGGAGGACAGCAGTTGGAAGCGGGTGGTGCGTTTAGTGTGCAACCAATTCAATTGGAACTTTACGAAACGACAGCCGACCACGCGGTTTTACGTGCGTTAGCGAATCAGTTTGGTGGCAGCATGGTGTATCCCAAAGACATGGCTTCGATTGCCGATTCTATCAAATCTAGGACTTTGAAACCCATCATGTACACAACGAATAAGACAGAGCCTGTGATGAATCTGAAATGGATTTTCGGCTTGTTGATATTGCTTTTGGCGAGTGAGTGGTTTTTGAGAAGGTATTTTGGGGGATATTGATGTATGTTTCTTCAACCAAAATATAACCCTCAGTATTTCATATAAAAAAAGCGGCTTCTGGTGGGAAGCTGCTTTTTTTATATGAAATAATTTTTATACCAAAGTACATCTTTATTTCCAATAAATGTTTCACGCTAAAATAGCATTTATACTGAAGGATATTTATCTTAAATCTTGCTTTTTAAATAAGTATCTCGATACTTAGATTCTGCCCAATCCATAGCCTGATTTATTGTCCAAAAATTTATCCGTTCCAATTCCTTAATTGGTCTCTTTGATTTTAATTTTTCAAGAAAATAGGCGTTAGATGATACTCGGTATATTAATTTTGCTAATTCTAAACAGCATCCATATGGATTTTCTATTACTTGCTTTTCTGCAAACCTAATTACACACCAACCCCGTTCATTAAAATAACTGTTTCTTTTATCATCACAACATTCTCTTTTATATTCATCAAAATAGTGAATGGGTGCACCTGATTCATAAATATATGGTTCATCTATTTCAATATCTATGAATAAGTTTTTATCACAAAAGATAAAGTCAGGCTCATATATGTAAGGATTATAAATTTCACTTTCAAAGTTATCAATACCTTCAAAATAATAATCGGAATTAAAATGTTTATTCTGTGATAGTGCAAACCCATATCCTGCAAGAATGTTATTCTCAAATATTTCTGTTAAATAATTTCTAAACAGTTTTTCTGAAATACCTTTCTTTGTAATTCGTCCCGTAGACAATTTTTGAGGAAGTGCACACTCTTTTGTTGACTCTAATATTTCCAATATTTTTTGTCTCACAAAGACTTTTCTGAATTCTGTATTTGAAATATCAATTGCAAACTTATTACGAACTTCAACCTTCTCTTCAAAAGATAAACACTGTTGAACATATTGATCTTCTCTTTTTATGAAATCTTTATTATTATTAATTATTTTTTTTACCCATAAAAAGACCATCACCAATATAATTATTATAAATAAAATACTGATATACAATGCTTTAAAAAAAATGAAAAAATGAAAAGCACAATATATAGGAATCCATATCAATACCTTATAGTCAGAGCTAACATCCTCTTTAATCGGTCTAATAGGCTCTGGAATTATATCTAATTCAGGAAATTTTCCAGTTCCATATCTTAGAATCAAATGTGGATATGAAATAAAAGGGTATTTATTATTCATTAGGCTGTTTATTATTTTTGCTATGATTTCACTAAATTTTATTTATACGAACAGCATTTTTAAACTATTTGTAACTACCATACAAATAAGTATGAAAAAACTATTTTATCACGAAAAAATTCTCAAATGAAGCAAATCAAAAAAGGCAAACCCATTTTTGCCTTCAAAATGTATGTTAGGAATTGACACATCAAAGATACCATAAGTTTTATTTTAAAAATAAAAATATACGAATTCTAAGACAAAAAAACACCCCCTCAGTATCACCGCCTATTTTGATGATTTTAAATGATTTGCACAATTTTTTATTCTGAAATTTTATTAATTTTACTCTAAAAATAAGTAATTCATGCTAAAACAAACCTTTTCAAATTACAAAATCCAACTCGAAAAAGGTGAACTCCTACAAGTTATCCAAAACTACTATGCCGATGACATGGTACAAGTTGAAAACAATAATGCCCCGATTATTGGCAAAGCTGCTCTAACAGAAATGGAAATAAAAAGTCTGGCGAGCGTACATTCAATAGAGATAAAAATGCCTACTTACCTTGTTGATGAAGAACAAGGCTTGGCGATGGGTGAAATGGTCATTTTGACAGCAAAAAAATGGGTAAACAGGTCTTAACCGAAGCTTTTTTGCAGCGTTGGGTAGATGGAAAAATTGTTTTTCAAAAATTTTATTACAACAAAGTCATTAGTCAATAAGTCATTTGTCATTCCCAATATACTGCATTGACAAATAACTTATTGACTAATCACTATTAACTCGACGGCTTATCCGGCACTGGTGCAGAAGCATGAAAATCATTAAAAATCCGCTTGGTATAGTCATCCAACAAATCCAAAACACACTGTTGGGTTGTAGCTTGCACTATCATACCGATATGATGCTCTTTGTTCATGCGCCAGACAATTTCTGAGTCATTGAACCCCTCAGTATTGGGGTGTTTATGACGGCTCAATGAGACAACAATACCTGCATAATCTTTTTTCGGTTTTGGTAAAACGTATTTCTCTCCCTTGCCCATCGCCGCTTCGACTCGCGCCCATTCGCGCCAAAGGTTAATGCCCGATGCTGCTTCCACCATTTCAGCCAAATTAGCACCCCCGACACGACACGCTGTTTCCAAAAAAACAAATTTGCCTGTCTCATGGTCTTTTATAAATTCGGTATGCGACGCCGAATAATTCATGCCAAAAGCCTTCATGACATCAGCATTAAGTTTCGTTAATTGCTTATCGTCATCGCTGCCATATTCAACTTTTACGGAACGAAAAACGCCGCCACCGTGTGCCACGTCCATCGGCGTTGACAAATAGCGATTGACACTGGTGAACACACATTTTCCTTCAAAATTGATAGAATCCACATGATAAACATCGCCAGGGCGGAACTGCTCGATGAGTGCATGATGCCTTTTATCTTCCAATTGATGTATGATTTCCCATGCTTCTTCTTTGTTATGTACTTTTTTAATGCCTGTTGCAGAGGCTTCACCACGTGGTTTGATGAGCCACGGCGCAGCCACCGAATCAAGGTAAGCATTCACCGTATCGTTGTTGAAAAGGTTACTAAAAGCAGGGCAGGGAATACCCTCTTTTTGGGCTTTAATGCGCATCGCCAATTTATCGCGGAAATATCGCCCCGTCGTTTGACCCATACCTGGAATGCGGAAATGTTCACGTAAAGCAGTACCTTTTTCGACATCAAAATCGTCGAGGGAAACGATGCGGTCAATGGGTTTGGTTTGCATCACCCATGCCAGACCGCCGATGACTTCATTCATATTCCAAACACCTTTTTCGCCATTGATTTCATTGACATAAAAGGTTTCGTCAATGCTATCGAGGGGCCAGTTGGCATCTTTGAGCGAGGTGGATGTGATAAGATAGACCGTGCAGCCTTCATCTTTAGCAGCACGCATAAACTCTTCGCCTTTAAAAAAACTGGCTATGCACAGGATACTGAGGGGGCGATGTTGAGTTGCCATATTTGCTTGGATTTTAGATTTTTATAAGAAGGATTGTTGTTTTTTATTTCAAACCTCAAAAACGTCAATAGAAATCAAATTTCAAAATAGTTTTGAATAAAATGTTTTTCAACCAATTGTTAATCGTTGATTACTAATTGTTGACTGTTAATTATATTTGTCTATTTAGATTCTAAAATGTAAATTTGCCATTCAACATTTTATTTAATTGATATGAATAACTTAAAAGATATTTTAGAACGTTCTGCTTTCGGCGTGTGCTCCTATCTCGGCGAAAAAATGAATATTGCTTCCTCGCGGGTGCGTTTATATTTTATCTATATTTCATTTTTAACCATTGGCTCACCTGTCATTTTTTACTTCATTTTAGCATTTTGGGTCAATATTAGGCGTTATGTCAAGCGGCATAGAGATGCTTTGTTCGGGTAATTTGCGAACATTTGCCCCTCTTGTTGGTTTTTTTTGCTTTAGAGAAAACTACTTTTACCCCATGAAAATCACTTCACCACAATCCAAAATTGAATTTCTCGATTCGCAACATCTTGACAAAGGCGTAGAACGTGTGCCAAGCATCAAAACATGGCAATTGCTCATAGCACAAACCAGTTTTCAAACGGTTGGTCATCTCTTTCCTACTTTTATGGCAAAACAAGCCTATAAAATCTTCTCAACACCGCGTTGGCGCGCAAAACACAAGCAACCTGATGATCTTATTCGGGCAGCAAAAATTATAGATTTTTCTTTTGAGGGTCATACCATTAAATTGTACGAGTGGGCAAATTGCTGCTTGTTCATGACCGCAAAGACGAAGTGACGACGATTGATGCGGCTGAACGGGTCGTAACACATTGGGAAAATGCGCAACTATTGATGACGGAAGGTTATGGTCATTTTAGAATTGCAAAAAATCCAGATGTTATTCGTAGAATTGTGGCTTTTATTACAAATTGATATGTTCAAAAGATTCAAAATAGCCTTTCGTTTCGTCCAATTTTACATGCGTGCCAAGACGAAATACAGTGTTCATTCACCCTTTGTTTTCCAATTCGTTGAAGATGTTTTGGAGGATGACCGTATGTTTTATGTCTTTCGAGATGCCGAAATACTGAGGGGGGAGATTTTGAATTCAAAAGAAATCATAGAAGTAGATGATTTTGGCGCAGGTTCGCACGTCGTGGGCTTAAAAAAGAAGCGTAAGGTGCGGTCTATTGGTCAATCTGCCTTATCACCTACCTTTCAATGCGAATGGTTGTTTCGTATTGCGCAATTTATCAAACCATTGACAATCATTGAGTTAGGGACGTCTTTGGGTGTTTCAACGCTTTATATTACTGAGGGGTCACCTCGAAACGCAAAAGTATTGACATTAGAAGGCTCTGCTGATATTGCTGCATTGGCAAGACGAAATTTCGATTGGTATTACGATACTTTTTTGAAAATTGGGCTACGCCAAAACAATCCTGATACGCTTGATTTTGCCGTTTACGATAAAAATATTCAAACTGATTTTGAAAAAAATAAAATTCAAATCATAATCGGTAAATTTGAAGAAACTTTACAAACGGCTTTAAATCAATTGGTTAAACTTGATTTTGCTTTCATCGATGGCAATCATCGCCTCCAACCCACTCTTGACTATTTTCACAAATGCCTCGCTCATACCCACCAAGGAACGGTGTTGATATTTGACGATATTCATTGGTCTTCAGACATGGAAGCAGCGTGGGAAGACATCAAACAACACCCCTCAGTACGTTTGACAATTGACCTCTTTTGGTGTGGAGTTGTATTTTTTAGAAATGAAAACAAAGAAAAAGAACATTTTTCGTTGATACAATCCAAATGGAAGCCTTTTTCATGGGGCTTTTGGGGATAAAATTTTATTTTGGAAAAGGGCAAAGTATGCGTCATAACAATTTATTTTGTCCATACACTTATCATCTTTAATTCGTAACAATTTATCACATAGTTCACAATAGGCATTTTCACATAGATGATATAGCTTTTTTAGAATAATCCCTATGTTTTCTATGTGAAAACCTTCTGATGTACCTCTGTGATAAATAATTACTTTAATTCTACTAATTTTATGATTTCTAACATTGAAAGCACATTAGAATCTTTGAATTTATCTTTACCGACATTGCCAGGTTCAAAAGGCATTTACAAAAGTTGCTTAACAATTGGCAACCTTGTTTACGTGTCGGGTCATGTCTCCATCAACACAGACGGCAGCTACATCATGGGCAAATTAGGCGACAATGTGGACGAAGCGGACGGCAAAATAGCGGCACGCCAATGCGGTTTAGCCATGCTCGTATCGCTGAAAAATCATCTTGGCGATTTAGATAAAATCAAAAGTGTGGTCAAAATTCTCGGCATGGTCAATGCAACGCCTGATTACGAAAAACACCCCATCGTCATCAACGGATGCAGCGAATTGTTTGCCCAATTGTGGGGCAACGACAACGGGTTGGGCGTCAGAAGTGCAGTCGGTATGGGTTCATTGCCTAATAATGTTGCCGTGGAAATTGAAGGCATTTTTGAAATTTTTTAAATAAAACCGCTATGAATTTGACTGATTTTGACTACAAAATCCAAAATGTGGAGGATTTAGACACGCCCGTCTTAGTCGTGTATCCCGATAGGGTTAAGCATAATATTGACACTGCTATCCGAATGGTAAGCGATGTGCGCCGTTTGCGTCCGCACATCAAAACTCATAAATCTGCTGCGGTTTCTAAAATGATGATGGATGCTGGCATTACTCAATTCAAATGTGCGACAATTGCTGAAGCGGAAATGTTGGGCATAGCGGGTGCAAAAGATGTGCTGCTCGCGTACCAACCTATCGGACCTAAAATCCAAAGATTTATCAACGTCATCAAACATTTTCCAAACACGCAATACGCTTGTTTAGTTGATAATATCGCTGCTGCACAAGCGAAATCTGATTGTTTTTCGTCTCAAAACCTCGATGTGCCTGTTTTTATTGACCTCAATATTGGACAAAATCGAACAGGAATTGCAGCGGATGAAACGACTATGGCTTTATTTTTTGCTTGCGAAAAGATGCCTGGTATTCATGTTGTCGGTTTGCATGGTTATGATGGACACCTCCGAAGCCCCGATTTAGCAATCAGAAAGGCGGAATGTGATGCGGCTTTTGATAAATTATGGGCTGTTAAAACAACAATTGAATCAGAAAGGGGAGAAGGGGCAAAAGAGCTCATTGTCGTCTCAGGTGGTTCGCCTTCATTTTCGATTCATGCTAAACGAGCAACGGTGCAATGCAGCCCTGGTACGTTCATTTATTGGGACAAAGGCTACGGAGACCTTTGCCCCGAACAGCCTTTTAAACAGGCCGCTTTGTTGGTAACAAGGGTTATTTCATTACCCGATGCGACTAAATTATGCTTGGATTTAGGCCATAAATCAGTGGCGGCTGAAAATGACATAGCTAAACGCGTATATTTTCTAAATGCCCCCGAATTGATACCCCTCAGTCAAAGCGAGGAACATTTGGTTGTTGAAGCAGGCGAAGGACATTCTTATCAAGTTGGCGATGTGTTGTACGGATTGCCTTTTCATATCTGTCCAACAGTCGCTTTATTTGAAAGAGTGGTTATTATTGAAAACGGAAAAGTCAACGGCGAATGGTTGACAACAGCAAGAGATAGAAGAATAACTTATTGAATATCATATTATTATGTTCATATTTGATGCCCACCTCGACCTTAGCATGAATGCAATGGAGTGGAATCGAGACCTTCAGCAACCTATTTCAGACATCAACGCCCGAGAAAAGGGCTTGACTGACAAACCCGACCGTGGTAAAGGGGTGGTCTCTTTTCCAGAATTGCGCAAAGGGAATATCGGTTTGGTCGTTGCTACTCAAATTGCCCGTTATGTTGCTTCCGACAATCCGCTGTCCGGTTGGCATTCCCCACAACAAGCTTGGGCGCAAACACAAGCACAACGCGCATGGTATCGGACGATGGAAGAGGCGGGAGAATTGACGCCTATAACAGATATAACATCTTTGGAAAATCACTTGGCTCTTTGGCAAAATAGTGATACAAATGATTCAAAACCAATTGGTTATATCTTGAGTTTGGAAGGCGCGGATTCATTGATAACGGTTGATTATGTTGAAAAAGCCTACGCTTATGGGTTGCGTGCCCTCGGTCCCGCGCATTATGGTCCCGGACGTTATGCAAACGGCACAGATGCGGCGGGCAAAATGAACCAAAATGGCTTGGATTTATTGAAAAAAATGGCTTCGCTCAATATGATTTTAGATGCCACGCACCTTTGCGATGATGCTTTTTGGCAAGCCTTAGAACATTTTGATGGGGCTGTGTGGGCGAGTCACAATCTTTGTCGTACCCTCGTAAACCACAATAGGCAGTATTCTGATGAACAAATCAAAGCCTTGATTAATCGCGGTGCAGTGCTCGGAGCTGCTTTTGATGCTTGGATGATTGTGCCAAATTGGATTAAAAAAGTTTCAACACCCTTGCAAATGAACTGTAATATGGATAAAGTGATTGACCATATTGACCATATTTGTCAAATGGCAGGGAATACCAATCACGTAGGCATTGGTTCAGATTTAGACGGTGGTTACGGTAGAGAACAATGCCCTTACGATGTAGAAACGATTGCAGACTTACAAAAAATGCCTCATTTGTTAAAAAAACGCGGTTATACTGAGGGGGATATAGAACAGATGATGCACGGCAATTTTTTGCGTTTTCTTAGAAATGTTTGGAAATAATGGAAAATGGAAAATGGATAACGGATAGTGAAAAATGGATAATTTTAAAACTATCCGTTATCCATTTTCCATTCAATACATCATGCCCTCGTCTGCAAAGCTATAAAACCCCGTATGTGCCACTATAACATGGTCTGCGACAGTAATATCAAGGGATTCACCTGCTTTTTTTAGTTTTCGAGTCAATTCGATATCTCTTTGACTCGGTTTCAAATTTCCTGAAGGATGGTTGTGTATGAGGATAATAGAGCTGGCTAAGGCTTCAATGGCAGGGCGAAAAACCATTTTGGCATCAACGACCACACCCGATACGCCGCCGATGCTGACACGATGACGACTAATAATATGGTTCGCTCGGTTGAGCATCAAAATCCAAAATTCTTCATTGGGCAAATCTATAAGGTGTGGCAAAATAGCATCATAAACATCTCGGGAGCAAGTGATAGAGTCACGCTGCATCATATCGCTAAATTGCCGCCGCCGACCAATTTCTAATGCTGCCACAATTGTTATGGCTTTTGCTTCGCCAATACCTTTGAACTTCATCAAATCTTTGAGCGTTCGACGACCTAATTCAGACAGGTTGCCGTCAACGGATTTAAGGATTTGTTCTGCGAGTCCAATTGCATCCATGCCCACTGTGCCAGAGCCGATGAGGATAGCAATAAGTTCTGCGTCGATAAGACTTGATTTACCTTTGAGCAACATTTTTTCGCGTGGGCGGTCTTCTTCAGCCCAAGAAGTAATGGGCATACTGAGGGGGGGTATTTCGTTCCGCATGAGGGGAATTAGTGGCGTTTGGTTTCTCATTGTGTATGCCTTTGTTCGTTTTGTTTTGTTTTTTTAATAATTATTTCCTGTGACAAAGATAAAAGTAAAACAGAAGTAATAAAGAATTGCGTGTTAATTTTGTCAATTAATATTGTTGTATGTCAACCGTATTTTTTTAGAAACAAGCCGATTCTTCTTATATTGATTCCATTGTTCGATAAAAATTAATACCTTTGATAATTGACACTTTCAATAGAAAATAATAACTTTGTAGCATAAAATATAAATCAAAATGAAAGCACTTACTTCACGAATGTATAATAATATTCCTCTGGAAAGTCCTCATATACCCCCGCAAGAACGATTTTTCCTTTTGTAGTCATCATCAAATTGACAGCTTCGTCAAGGCTATTGACTTGTTTATCATTAATATGCGTAATGACGAAACCGATTTCCATGTTTTTATTGCCAATCAAACTACCTTTTTCTATGCCGACGACTTTGATGCCTTTGCCACCGATTTTACGGACTTCTTGTTGTGTCAACGGACGAAGATTACTAATGCCAATTTTTTTGAAGGCATCAATATTGCCATCAAATTTTTCAGGCATAATTATGTTAGTGCCGTTGCTTTTGTTGCGCAATTTGATATTGGCAATGGTGCGTTGCCCTTTACGAATATATTCAATATGAACAATTTCGCCGGGTGTGTGGCGACCGACCTGTTCTAAAAGTTCAGCTTTATTTCTGATTTTTTGACCATCAATGCCGATGATGACGTCGCCTTGTTTCATACCAGCTTCTTCGGCAGCACTTTTACCATTGAC
Source organism: Saprospiraceae bacterium (assembly GCA_043744455.1). Taxonomy (GTDB): domain Bacteria; phylum Bacteroidota; class Bacteroidia; order Chitinophagales; family Saprospiraceae; genus JAAFJT01. The sequence continues at coordinate 14,680 of JAYTUQ010000055.1, forward strand.
TTTGAAGACAAAAACGCCATTCATCGAATTATAATCGGCTGCTTTTGAAATGGCAGGCGACAAATCATTGATTTCAACACCTAAAAAGCCACGTTGTACGATGCCATAGTTTTTTAAATCGCGAATAACTTTCATTGCCAAATTAGCAGGTATAGCAAAAGAATAACCTTCGTAGCGTCCTGATTTTGTAATGATTGCGGTATTTATGCCCACCAATTCGCCGTTGGTGTTGACCAATGCACCACCTGAATTGCCAGGATTGACCGCTGCATCGCTTTGAATAAAGGACTCAATAGAGTAACTATCTTCCAAAATATTGATGCTGCGTCCTTTGGCTGATACAATGCCTGCTGTTACTGTCGATTCCAAATTGAACGGATTACCGACTGCTAGCACCCATTCTCCTACGCGAATACTATCAGAATTGCCAAACCGAACAGGCAACAAACGTTGGGCTTCTACTTTTATCAATGCTAAATCTGTAGAAGGATCTGTGCCAACCAAACGTGCTGTATATTCTCGTTTGTCGTCCAATGTCACTTGAATTTCAGTGGCATCTGCAACGACATGATTATTAGTGACAATATAACCGTCAGGTGAAATAATAACACCTGAACCCGTCGAAGCACCGACCACACCATCGTTCCAAAAATTGTCAGCACCCCCGCTTGTCAAGGCTTTAATGTTGACAACTGAGGGGGTAATTGTTTCGGCGGCAGCGATGAAATTCGTTGGAGAACTTGACAAAAACTTGCGTTGCAGATTGCCCGAAAGCGTATAATCAGCATAATTGGCATAACGAGCATTAGAGCCGTCGCGCAAAACAATTTCGTGGGGCGATTCAAAAAGACGCAATGCTAACACGGTTAAAATAGCTGTTGCAAAAGAAGCCGTAACAGCAATGAGAATGGTTCTGCGATTATTGTTTATCTCTATCATCGGGCGAATTTGTTTTGTCCAATCAATTATTTTTCAAATCAATTTTATTGTAGAAGTGCAAATTTGTAAAGTTTTATAAAGTTTTATAAAGTTTTGTAAAGTAAATAAAAAAACGGATTGTTTCAAAATCTTTTAACCAACTTTAACAGTGTTTGCGGCATTATGCTCAAAATTTTTTTCATAGTGTCAAAATTAAACTATGAACGTTTGAAATTATTGTTTTGTTACTCAAATTTCACATTTCTATTTTATTTAAAAGGCTTGACAATCAATTTTTTAGCATAAGAAAAACGATTGAAATACATGATACTTTGCACGCCCAATCATGCTGTTATTAGATGAAACACGACACTAAAAACTGTTTTATCAAGGTGTTTACGCACTAGGTCATTGAAAATAAATAAGTCAGAAATGAAAAATGAATTGTAACTTTTGTCTATATTTAATTTTTAATTTTACCTTCTTAAAATCAATATTAAAAAGACCAATAAATATGATATTAGATTGAGTTTATCTAAAATATAATCAATGACTTCATTATTTCAATTTACTCTCCCCACAGATGCTCAACTTGATAAACTTATTGATAAACAACAATGGGTATTTGGTGGCTCAATGCGTCACGTATTTTATATGTTTTAGATGATGAAAACCATTTTGGTTTTGCCTATGGTACATTGCCTAATCATGTTGAATCGGGCGAAGAGCTTTTTCAGGTCACTAGGAATGAGCATGGAGACGTTTATTATGCAATCAGTGCATTTTCGCGTCCTCGTTTTTGGCTCGTTCGGTTGACATATCCATTGTCTCGTTTATTCCAAAAAAAATTTATTAAGGATTCTTTGCAAAAAATTAAAAACCAAACTTATGAACAACTCAAAATTAAATATTTTTAATGAGCTCATTCGACCGTTGCACCCCCTCAGTATTTTGTTGAAATTGTCTCTCATAATCCTTGTTGGTGTCACCAACAAATCATCACCCTCACAACCGTCATGGGCTATCATTGTGGCTTTATTTGCGGCATTTTTTCTTGTACCCATTGCTTATCAACAACTTAGAAAGAACCAATCTGTATTTAAGATGGATGCAGATGGCCTGATTTGGCATTTTCCATGTGCTTTGCTCTTGGTCTTAAGTTTCCTCCTCGATAGAGGTGATTTGACGGGCATTCTTGCTTTACCTTATGCAACTTGGTGTGTCGAAACGCTTTTAAGAGGACTTCGAAAAGAGGGAAACAGAATTTATCTGGTAACCTTAATGGCTTTTCTTTTTTTATCTATTGGCTCTATTTGGCTTCTTTTTGATCGATTTGGTATTCAGCCTTTGGGTTTTCCCACTTGGATTGTCATATTAACAAGCGTCCATTTCCATTATGCAGGTTTTACATTGTTAAGCGCTATGGTACTTTTTTTGTACCAAAAGCCCCATGATAAAATATTAAGCGCGGTGAATCTTTCCATTATAGTCGGTGTTATTTTAACGGCACTCGGTATTACAATAACACGATTGGGCTATTCTACTATTTACGAAACTGTTGCTGGCGTTTGGATGTCTCTTTCTGCGCTCTTTGCTGGATTTGCATTAGATATATTGACATTACCTTTTATGCAAATATTACATGGTACGCTAAATGCTTTGGGGTTTGGCACTTTAATTCTTTTAGGTTGGGCTTTGAAAAAGGACGTTTGAGTAGTTAGGAAGTAAAACATCTACTTCGGAATAGACATTTCTACACCCAATGGTAAAGGGCTACCGAAAACAGGCACGCCGTCAGCCGTAAATGTAAATGGCTGCATCCGAGGCGCACGTTTTTTCCCACATCCTTGGTAACCACACCAGCACTTTTTCGGCAGTCGCCAATTCTGACAAACTCTTCGTTTTCCATATTGACAAATTATTTTGGGTGGTGTGCATATAATAATAAAAGCCATTTTTGTAAATAGACGATGGGTCTGCCCCAGACTTCAAAATGACGGCACAACAAACGATAAATCCTGTCATCAAAAACGGAGGCGCTATGTATGAAGTGCCTGGAGCCGTTGCGATAGCGGATGCGAAGATGCCTTACAAAATAGTCTCTGAAATCTCTGTTGCGCCAGAAAAACCCGATTCTATCAATCCAGCCTTGGATAAATTGGCAAGGCTTGTCAATCTGCACCGATATGCAGGTATGCCTCAATAGTGGAATGGTTGAAAATCTTCAAAATACCCCCCTCAGTATTTTTACCTAAATCCATAAATAGCCATCAAAAAGTCTAATTTTGCGAAAAATCAAGGACATAAACCCTTGATTCATTAAAAGACAATGGCACATAAAAAGACTTCACCCAAGACAAATAAAGAACAAACCAAAGAAAAAACGCGCTTGCATCCGCGAAATAAGCATCGCGAACGCTACGATTTCACTGCATTGATTGCTACCTGCCCTGACTTAGCTCCTTTTGTGCAGTTGAATATCCACAACGACGAATCCATTAATTTTGCAGATTCCGAATCCGTGAAAATGCTGAACAAAGCCTTGTTGAAGCATTATTATGATATAGAAAATTGGGATATTCCAGAAGGGTATTTGTGTCCACCGATTCCGGGCAGAGCCGATTATATTCATCACATCGCCGAAGTATTGAGCCGTTTTAATTTTGGCAAAATACCAACGGGTGCACAGATAATTTGTTTGGATATTGGCGTTGGGGCAAATTGCGTTTATCCAATTATTGGACAAAAAGAATATGGCTGGTCATTCATCGGTGCCGATATTGATGCCGCAGCGATTGAATCTGCGACCAAAATAGTCGCATCAAATCCAACGCTACAAGATAAAGTTGAATTAAGACTACAACCCAAGCCCAAAGATATTTTTTACGGCATTTTGGATAGAGACGAACGCATCGATGTCATGATTTGTAATCCACCGTTTCATGCGTCATCTGAAGAGGCACAAACGGGTACATTGAGGAAATTGAATAATTTGAACCCTCAAAATGAAAAAACCATAGAACCGACCTTGAATTTTGGTGGACAAAACAATGAATTGTGGTGCGAAGGCGGCGAAGTCCAATTCGTTGAACAAATCATTCGTCAAAGCCAACGATTTTCGCACACGTGTTTTTGTTTCTCTACTTTGATTTCTAAACAATCACATCTCAAAGCCGTTTATGCCGCCTTAAAAAAAGCAGGAATATTGAACGTCAAAACCATCGAAATGGGGCAGGGAAATAAGACAAGCCGCATTGTGGCGTGGACTTTTTTGAATAAAGAGGAACAACAGACGTGGCGAGAGGCGCGGTGGAAAGAGGTGGTGTAAATGATTATAGTTGATACAGAATTACAAAATCTTCCCCATTTCGTCATTCTTGTTGCGTAGCCCCCCTCAGTATAAAAGACTTGGTTTTGAACACAGATTGGGCTGATTTTTCTGATTTACGCTGATTTCTTTTGAAAGTAATAAAGAAATCAGCGTAAATCAGAAAAATCAGTCCAATCTGTGTTCAAAACTAAGTCTTACGATTCTAAAAACCCAACAATCTCCGCCCAAACAGTATTCAAAACAGGCACACCTCGTTCAAGATTCTTCTCTCTTGTCGCTAAAACACGCTCACCTGGAAACGTAATTTTTTTAGCATTATCAATCGGAATAGATTGATGATAGTCGTCAATAATCCCTTGAATAATCTGCGAAATGCTTGAAGTATTGCCCAATTTTGAGACATCTATAGCAATATAAACTTGCGATGACGCCACTTCTGCCTCTTTTTGGCTAATCTCAAACGTTGCTAAACCGCCTGATAAAACAGTGGCTAAAATATCCAACAACAGCGACAAACCCGCGCCTTTCCAATAACCGATAGGAAGAGACCGCCATGAATCGAGTATCAAATTCGGGTCGTCGGTTAAGTTGCCGTTTTTGTCGTAGCCACCCGCCACCGACAGTTTTTCATTTTTCATAGCGGCTGATTCCATTGCCCCGAAAGAAAATTGCGACATTGCCATATCTAAAACAATGGCTTCATCATGATAAGGTATTGCCAAAACCAAAGGATTATTACCCAATTTTGCATTTGTTGCGCCCCAAGCGGGCATATTAGCCGTTGTATTTGTCCAACCAATAAAAACAAAACCCGCTTTTGCCGCTTGCCAACCATATGTGCCGCCGCGCATCCAATGATTGGTGTTTGCCAATGCGACGCAACCGATGCCGTATTCTTTTGCCAATGCCATCACTTTCTGGGTCGCAAAAATAGCATTGGAAGGACCTGCCCCGAGATTGCCGTCCCATTGTTCGATGCCGCCAAATTTGTGTTTTAAAGTTGGCTCTGCTTCGGAATGAACCAAGCCTTTTTGTATATATTGAACAAACCGTGGAAAACGATTGACACCATGTGTATAAATGCCGTCTACACTGTTATGGGTGAAAACTGTTGCACATTCAGTGGCTTTAGCTTGAGAAAAACCGTTTTTTAATAAAATGGCTTCAAAAGTAGTTTGCATCTCTTTTGTAGATACAATAATGGACTCGTTTTGTTTGAGCATGGTTGTCGGTGTTGATGTTAATTTAGACATTGCCTGACAAAAATAAGTAGGCGGCGGCGGAAATGCGTTATTTGCGGCTATTTATTCTTTTATTTTGACATTTACACGTCAAGAAATTAAGTGAACAAAGAAATAAGCATGGCGTTAATATTGAATAAAGTATTTACATTTGTAAAGATAAAAAACGTTCACACAGACCTTTTGAGACAGTCATCGGTAAGGTTTTTAATTCAAATAACAAACAATATCTCGACATGAAAAAAATAGTTGTCTTGAAATTTGCACATATGGATTACAACATTGAAGGTATTAATTATCGCTATAACGATGCGCAACCACCCATTTTTTATACCAATGCTACGGTAAAAGTCCCAGACGAATACTTCAAAGAATTAATGACCATTGGGCTGCCTTTGTACAAAACCATGGAGTTTGTTGAAAAACACAATTCGGGTATGGCAAAATATGTCCGAAAAGTCATTGAAGGCTACAGCGACCAACCCAAAAGTGAATTATTGGCTTTTGAGTCCTTGGAACACGACGGTTTTGATTTGAAACAGTTTATGACTTATATGCTCACGGAATTGTCTATTGAAATTGAAAGAACATAAAAAAATACTGAGGGGGGGTAGTGCGGAATTTATTTCGCAAAAAGACGATATTGCGGAATAAATTCTGCACTATATTTCTTCAAAAAACTTATTTTTGAGCCGTTTCTAACAGTTTAAACGTAAAAATATTATGATAAAATTTGATGAACGTAAAGCAGGTAAAGATGCACCTGAAAACCTAAAACTAGCCACAATTGCAATTACTGTGTGGTAGTGGAAAGAAATATAAAAAGTGTCATGGAACTTGAGTGACAGACGGCATTTTCCATTAAGTATAGTACGTCTTATTGCGTTTGAGCGTTTATTTTGTCGTTCTAAACGGCGTGAAAAGATATAAAAACGTTTCAAGCAGCCCCATTAGACCCAAACCGCAAAAATGCGTTTCCCATTGTGTTCGACCCATTTTTTATCCCACGATTTATCTTTATTGTATTCAAAAATGACGAGAAAGCCTGTATTTACGCCTTGAATATCTAAATATTGGCTCAATTGGGCGATACCTTTTTGGTGATACGCTTCGCCATACCAGCGTTTGAGTTCGATGATATATTTGTGTTCGTTGTAAGTGGCGATAATATCCAATCGTTTTTCTTCAGAAGTTTGGACTTCTTTGAAAGAATGACCTTTACCATTCAGAATAGGCGATAGAAACGATAAAAAGACCAATCTGCCGTGTTGTTCTAAAAAGGATTTGTCTTTTTGATTAAATTCTTCTTTCATAAACTGCTGAAATTTTAACAGAACGGCGGGCATATCCAAAGAGCCGTTGTCTAAAACAAAGTGACCACCGTAATTGTACTGTGATTTCAGCGCAACCGCCGTTTTTGCGGTCATATAATTGTACAAAAGCTGCTCATAAATCCGATTATGAATTTTTATTTGTCCATTTTGTTTAAAAATACCGTGCATAATGCCCAACTCAATCGTTGGTTCGTGAGGATTAAAAAGAATAATATCTCCATCCATGATGATGCGATAAACAAAATCGTATAAAGTCCGATTGTTTTCCAAATTCTTAATCAAACTATCAAAATTCGTATTCCTTTCATTGAGCAACAGCTTCACCGATGCTTCGATATCGTCGAGTGTCCAAGTCTGTTCCGATTTTTCAGGTAAAATCTCTTCGTCAATTGTTTTGCACAATTTACTCACCAAAAAAGGATAGCCCGAAGTGTGATAAAACAAACAATCGGCAATGCTTTGGTTATTCATTGTCACACCTTTGTCTTTGCTGTATTCTTCCAGCATCGGTTTAATTTCGGAAGCATATAAATTCATATCCACTTTAAAATCGGCGGCAATATTCCAAGGCGAATTATATTTTTGTGCTTCATCGGGGCTCAATTTCAATTTTAAAGATTTCACATCGTGTAAACCAGCCAAGACGACAGAATGGAAAGTGCTGATTTTATCGCGCACTAAGTATTTATTGCGTAACAACGCTAAAAATCGGACAAATAACTGATTGTTTGCACTTTGGTCAACTTCATCTATAAAAACGACGACCTTTTTATCTGTTTTAGATGTAAAATCTGTAATGAAATTAGAAAGAGCTTCAAAACTATCAAGTGAAGGCGCTACGGCGAGTAAAGCAGCCGTCGTTTCAGGTGCATGGTATTCAACACTTCGCGCTAACAATCGTACAAATCCAGAAGCCAACCCTGCATCACTTTCAAAAATGTTATCGCTTACACCTTCAAAACTGGTACTGAAAACCATATATTCCCCCGTTTTGTCCAACAGGGTTTCCAAATTGTGTATCGCAGTCGTTTTACCATACTGGCGTGGGCGATTGATAATGAAATACAAGCCTTTTTCGACCATGTTAAGCGTTCGTTCTAATTTTTTAGAAACATCTGCCATATAATGACGCTTCGGAATGCATCTACCTGTGACGTTGAATTCTTTTTCCATTGACTGTTTTATTTTTTGCAGTTTGCAAAAGTAACGATAAAACACTGCATTCGCCCTTCAATCACCTCTTTTTATGACGTTTTACTGAGGGGGGGTAAATTGTACCGTTTGTGTCATGGGCGACAATTTTGTGTTAAGCCAATGCAGACCAACCGTAGGAAAACGCCCATAAACACATCACGCTACAAAACCATAAAAAACAATTCGATTTTGTTAAAAACGATTTGATTTCGTTAAAAACGATTTAAAATACCGTTTGACGAAATTAGATGCTGTTTGACGATTTAATATCGTTAAAAATGATTTAAAATGCCGTTTGACGAAATTAGATGCTGTTTGACGATTTAATATCGTTAAAAACGATTTTAAATGCTGTTCGACGAAATTAGATGCTGTTTGACGATTTAATATCGTTAAAAACGATTTTAGAACATAAAAAATGATTTCAGCGAGGTAAAAACGATTTTACAGTTATGCAGAAGACTTGAGGACAAAAAAAAAACCGTTAAAAGCGATTCACAGCTTCTAACGGTTGTTTTTTTATCCAAAGAGCGGCTTATGCTGCAATGGAAGGTGGCGGGGCGGATTTCAAATTGGATTGTCGCGGATTGGGTTCTCTCTGCAAAATCAATTTGTAAACGGCTTTGTTTTGTTGCGACACAACTTGCCGACGGATGTAAGACGCATACCAACTGCAATCTTTCGATGCCGCATCACGTGGCTCTTTCAGAATGGCACCGATTTGTAAATCTTGTGTACCCACCGCAATCAACGATTTAAAATAAGCAATCTTGACCTCAAAATCAGCCAAATCGCAAATCGCAGCGATGAGTTCAGGATGTGACAAGCCGACATTGAGCCAATATTCAGCGACATTGGCGTTGTCGTTACTCATAAAACCTTCGCCATCGGTCTTTTTTTTCACCCGATTGCCGACTTCATTAAACAGCGCAATAATGCGCTTTTGGTGGACATCTATTTCGTTAATGATGTCTTTGTCACTCATCGTGGTGACATTCGTATTTTCCCCCATTTTTATATGAGATTAGAAGTTATGAAGAATGTTTCATTGTTGTTTTTTGGAAAGCATATCGCCCCCTCAGTAAAATTCGTTGAGTGAAACAAATTTATATATGTTTATTCAATAATTGCAAATAATTTATATATTATTTTTGAGAAAATATTTAGAGGTGTGAAAACATGGGTGAGCGGGAGTTTTTGGATAACCTCAATGAAAAATGACGGCGTGTGGGCAATCCACGCCGTCATTTTGTTTTTTATCTTACAATGTTATTTCCTTAATTTTAGGCAACTGTAATTTCTGTATTCGAGGTCGTGTAAATTAGTAATTAATGCCTATAATGGCTTTATTTTTTAATAAATTCTTGTATATATTCTTTCCATAAATCAGGTTTAGTGTTGAACTTTTTATGACTATTCAAGTATTTGGGTAAAAATTGACCAAATGAAATAGGGTAGCCAATTTTCTTTTTTTTAGCCTCTCTGTGGTACTCATCTATTAAATCGTGGAGTTCTATATCACCTTTTTTCAAGGCATCATTCAAGTAAATTAGATAATCAATGTGAATAATTGTCAAGTTTTTTATTCGTTCTTTTCTATTCTCTTCACTCAATCCATTTGTATCTAACTTTGATTTAAATTTATCGTTTAAAAAATAATTTACACCTGTTGAATCAAGACAATAATCTTGAACCACTATAATAGGATAAACAGTTGGTGTCTTTTTTTCTAAAAATCCATCCACGTTTTTAAAGCTAAATTTTTGCTTATTTTCTTCGTATCTTTCATAAATAGCACGAATACAATTAATTAGTTGCTTTATTGCACTTGGTGTTACTTTGCCTTTTGAATCAATTGATTCATATAATTTTTCTAAAAGCGATTTTTCAATAATTTCTAAATCATTACTGCATTTTACCTCTTTACGAATAGTTACATTTTTGCATTCAAAAAGAAAAATTCGATTACCTTTTCTAACATAATAATCTGTGAGGCTGCCTACTTCATTTTCTTCTAAGCACTTAAATAATTTATTTCCTTTATATGCCCTGTCAAGAATCTGTTTACACAACATATCTTCAAAAAAATCTTTCCCAAAACTAGATTGAAAGTTTTTACCTATTTTACCTAATGTTTCTTTATTTTCTCGTCCTATTGCGCTCAATTCAAAATAGATTGATTTGTAAACCTTATCGAACAAAAAAGGCAAATAAAGAACGCCGTATTCGTCGTGATTTAATCTTAATATTGGACGTTTCCGAATTTCAAAAAAATCAGAATATTCCCCTATTTCGATGTTACTCGATTCTATTTTATCATAAAAGTCTATATCTTCCTGTGTCAATGGGTCAAGTTTTACAATAAAACTATCTCTTTGCTTTTCTAAATCAGCCGATACTAAACGAAAAATTTTAAAGAAGTAGTTGTTCCAACTATTAATACTAAATTTTTCAAAAAATATATTTTCCAAACCTTTCAACTGCGTGTTTTGGTTAAAATAGTCTTGTAAAAGTTTAATTTTTGCAATTTCTGCATTTAACCGAACTTTGATGTCAATACCGTCCAATTCGTATTGATAAATTCTAAACGACATTAAAAATCGAGCAAAAGATAATTGTGAAGATAATTTCAAATTTTTAGGTAATTTTTCATTGTTATTGAGTTCGTCGTTAACAATCAAAAAAGATTTTATTAATGAATTTTCTTCTAGTTCGTTCTTGTTGTCGCTTTCGCCCAACGACATCACGTATTCAATTAATCTAAGCGTACTTTGAGTATTTACAATTGCTTTAATCTCTTTTGTCTCCTTTGAGCCAATCAAACCCATTAAATCTTTAATAATTGATATTTTATCCCTGCCTTTTAGTAGTTGGTTTATAGAGGGTTTTTCTCCTTCAAAAAAATCATTATATCCCAATCGCATTATTAACTTCATTAGAAAATTAATTTAAGGTAAAAAAATGAGGTCTGTTATTTTATCGAATTTTCAATTATCTCTATCTCCGTATCCGTCAATCCATACAACCCATAAACCAGTTTATCTATTTCTCTTTCCAGTGCGGCGGTGGATACTGAAGGAGTGTTTTGCTTCGTGCTTAGGATTTGTTCGACTAAATTAATTATGGGCGCTTGCTGAATTTCGGGTATGTCTTTGATAGGCAATTGTTCAATTTTGTATTTTAGCCAACGGTTTGTACCCATGCCCGATGTCGTCGAAATTTGATTAAAATACCATTCTCCTAACTTTGAATTGAGTATGGCTAATAAATATTTTAGACTGTTGCCGACTAAAAAGAAAACGGTATTATTCAAATAGTATCCTTCAGTATCAAGCGTAAATTTGGGTTTATCCGACAATTCACCCCAAATAATTTTCTCTTTTGAAAAATCTTGAAAATACTTTGTATCGTCTTGAATTTCAAACCATTGATAACGCCCGGCTTTACGTCCTTTGGTATCGCCTACATTTTTAGGTTTTAAATCTTCATAAAATTTTGAGAGATGCTCTTTTGTACTTGGATATTCATCAATATTAATACCCCTACGAGTAAAAAGAATCCAATATTTTTCAAACTCGTATGAATATTTTTGAACATCTCGACCTCTCAATATGGGTTTAATGATTTCCATATTTTTAGAGTCTTTAGAAATTAAATCACTTTTTGATTTTTCATCAATAACAAAAGCCTCGTTTAGTCCTGTTGTAACACCACGAAAAAATATATTTCCATAATCTTTAAGTAATTTAGATCTATTTTCAATTTTCAATTTTAATTTATTTTCGGCATCATTACCAATAGACCACCCCTCAGTATTGAGTTGTGAAATGAGTGTTTTATGATTCTCAAAATATTGTGAAACATTGTCTAAAACAGAAAAATCAATACCCAAAGTCGCTGCCAAGAGTTGATTTGACCATTGATTTTTTTGAACGGTCAAAATATTTGATTCGACGGTTGCTTCTTCAAAAATTTGAGTGTGTTCGATATTGAGCAATAACGTAGGGTTTGTTTTTTCAATAAACAACTTTCTCAATGCTTCGCCATATTGAACCCTTAACCACGAATTAGAGGTTATAAAGGTCAAAAACGCATTATCTTTAAGCAACTCAACGCCGCGTTCATAAAAAAGACAATAAATATCACTACTCTTTGAATAGGTCGAATAATGGGTAAAACCTTGTGCCGTTTCCTTAATTTTAGATAAAGCAAAATACGGCGGATTCCCAATAACAACATCAAAACCCACATATCCCCCCTCAGTATCCAGCACCTCTGGAAACTCAAAACGCCATTCGAAAGCATCACTATAAATCACGTTATCTTTTAATTCTTGGATAGCATGTTCAATTTCAGAAACTTGTTTTTTTAGTTTTTCAATCGTTTCAACGTTTTCTTTGGATTCTTCTTTTCCAAAAAGATTACCTATGACTGTCGGATTTTCAAGGATAAATAATTTGGCTCTTTGTGTTTTCAATTTGCTACTCAATGGGTGTCTAAACGTGAATATTGTTTGAAATTGCTCTTTAATCTCATTCAGATATTTAACAAGTTCCGCTTTGGCTTCTTTTGAATTAGTGTTTTTATAGTCCTCAACGGCTTTACGATATGCTTTGTAAGCAAATTTTTGTTTTTTAAACACGTCCGAAAGGTCGTCGTTGAGTTTAAAACGGCTTATCAAACTATTACCCTGTTTGATGTTTATGTCAATATTGGGCAAAGTTTCCAATTGCTCAAAATGAGACCCCTCAGTATAATAAGCGTTTTTCAACAATTCAATCCATAAACGTAAACGGCAAATTTTAACCGAATTAGGGTTAATATCCACGCCAAACAAACAGTTTTCTATAATCGTTTGCTTTTCATGGAATAAAGTTTCTTGCAAGTTTTGCAGCTCTTTCGGTGGTGTGCCATTTTTATTGACATTGTATTGAAAAATATCACCGTCGTTTTCATCGGTCACTATCAATTCATCGTTTTGAATTTCGACTTTATAAAACTTCACCCGTTTCCCATCTCGGTAACTCAAAACGTCTAAATCCGATTTTATCGAAATAATTTCATTTAAAGCAGACACCAAAAAATGCCCACTGCCTACGGCGGGGTCACATATTTTCAAAGAATTTATTAGGGTATTGGCTTGTTTTGCGTCACGGATTTCGTCTTTAAGTTCCTCAAATGTTTCTGCCTTGTAACCATACTCTTTAAATTTTTGGATAACAGCACGCCGTATCGTTTCACGACACATATACATCGTTATAAACCCGGGCGTAAAGAATGAACCGTCTTTATAACCGTTGATTTTTTCAAATATCAAACCCAAAACCGACGCATTTATCAAAGTCCGTTTGTCGTCTTGTATTCCCTCTCTACCTTCTGACGCAAAATCATAACTGTCTAAAAAAGCAAAAAGGTATTGCAAAGTAGGCAAATTGCCTACTTTCCGTTTCCCTTTGTCGTCTTTTAAAACGGTATTCAACAAAATTGGAATTTCTTCACTATCGTCTAAATAATTGATTTCAACGGTTTTACGCTCTAAATCAGTCCGTTCAAACAGCGACGAATTGAGATAAGGAATTTTGGCAAATTCGGTTTTAACCTTTCCTTTTCGGTTGTCCGTTTTTTCTGCCAACACTTCAAAAAACAACTTATTCAAACGGTCATAATCGTAAATCATCGCTGCATTGAGGAAGCGATACGACGGGTCGTTTTTGTGGTATGTGACGAGTTGGGCTTCCAATAATTTTAAAAACAAAACCCGATTGACCCATGTAATACACAATTCAAGGGCAATATTTTCCGCTTGTTCGGCTTTCGTACTGCCAAACTTTTGAAGGTCTGAAACGCCTATAAAACCTCTATTTTCTATTTTCGTTATCGCATTTTCCAAAAGAGAAAACTCATCGGGTTTGGCTTTGCGTTTGATGAGTTTTTTTGAACCTTCTTTTGTTTCTTCCAAACCAATGATGTGCAACAATTCAGTATAAAAACTTTTATCCAATTGGTTGCTATCATTGGCAAAAGGCAGTTTTAAAAGGTGAACGGGTGAAAGGATTTTATAAAGGGCAATGAGTTGTTTATCGTCCTCTAAATCCGTATTTCTAACTATTTTTTCGTAATTTTTGAGGTTGAAATGCGTACATTCAAAGGAAATATCCAAAGTCTCTAAAAAAGGTTTTGCGATTTCATTGTAAAAAAACGCTGTGTCTTTACCACTTTGTTTGAATGTTTCATATCCTCTAATCAGTTTGTTATTTCGATAAATGTGCTTATCAAAAAGGTTTTCATCAAAGATGTACCAATTATAAATATCGGTTGCAATCAGATGTTTAACGGCTGTATTTCTATGTTCAATCCGTTCACGCAGGTAATAAAAAATGAGCTGTTGCATCGCTTTACAATTGGGCTTTGCTTCGCTAATCATTTCAGAACTACCGGGTTTTTTAGTTTCAAAAATGACTGCAACGGGGTCTTTTGCCGTTTTTCCTGTATGAATTACAAGGTCTTCCTGTCCTTTTGTATTGATTTCATAATGAGGGGTGTAATAGGTTAATTTCAAAAAATCAGAAATAATGTTCTTTCGATTTTCTTCACTTTCCTTATCCGTTGCTTGCATACGGTCAAAAAGCGAAACAAAGTTGTATTTGAACAGCTCAATATCGGGACGGCTAATACGCTCTTTAAGATAGGCTTTATTAACGGCTTTTTTCAGCGGTATAATTTCTATTTTCATATTGTTTTTTATCAAAAATTATTGGCTAAGATAGAGAACAATGCGAATATGTTTCGATTAAATGTTTCGATGAATGTGCCCACCAATTCGGGCGTGAGATAAATGCGGTTGTCGCGGATATTTCCTTTTTCTATTTCGTGTATGACAGCTAAAAGCAAAACAGGTTTGTGTGGTGCTTTGCCATATTTTGTAACGCCTTGTCTTAGTTTCTGAAATTGGACTATATATTTTTGAAGAGATACATTTTGTATCATAATTGTTTGGTTTTGGCTAAGGGTAAAAATGAGTTTATTTATGCGTTTTGTCGACCTTGCAAAAAAACTAAAATTTATTTATACAACAAAGTATTTATGTTTTATTTTTATAAGCTAAGGCGTTTTTTTATGGTTTGTTATCAAACGAAAACAGCTGACGAAGTTTTAAAACTCCGTCGGCTGTTTTCGTTTTAACATCGACTGACTATATGCCCCCTCAGTATAAATGCCGTTTGTCGGTTTATCGCATCAAATCAATTGCGCCATTTCTAACTTTTTCAAACCTTTACAAACCTTTTCAACAAAATGATTATTTTTGTTGAAAATTAAAATAGTTATTAAAATGATAGAGTTGATTCTTAAGCTGCCTTCGCTTCGTGTGCTCGATAAATTATTGCCGCTCTTGCAACAGTTGCATATCCCGTATAAAACGAGACATGTTGAGCCCATGCAAAAAGATGTTTCTAAAAAAGCGGATATCCTCGCTAAGATTAAAAGCGGTGCATTTAACCTTCCCAACTTCGATGAAGTCATGTTGTCTTTTGAAGAAAGCCGACAAGACAACCCTTTATATCTGTGACGAATCCGATTACTTATCCTTATTTCCCTTTCCTATTTCAACCCCGTCATATCATCTAAAACATAAACACCACGCCCATAAGTGCCAATGACCAATTTTCTATCGCGCGGATGAATGAACATGTCATTGACGGACACCGAAGCGGGTAAGTTGCCCGACAACGCCATCCATTTCTTACTGCCTTTCGCACACATATAAATGCCCATATCGGTGCCGCAAAACAAAGCACCTGTTTTGTTATCTTCTATCAAGACATTGGCAGGCGTGGGCGGCAAATTGCGGCTGATGGACTGCCATGTTTTGCCCTTGTCGTTGGATTCATAAATAAAAGGCGTAGGATTGTCTGCACGGCGGTCATTTAGAACGACCCACACTTTATTATCATCGAAAACAGATGTGGTGATTTTGATAATGTGTTTGTTATTTGGCAAACCTTTGGTTATTTCCTGCCAGTTTGTGCCGCCGTTTTCTGTCAACCAAACCCTGCCATCGTCTGTGCCAGCATATAAAACGTTGGATTTTGTACCCCCCTCAGTAATTGTCGTAATGGTTTGATGATAAATGAGATAAGGATACACGCCTTTTTTGCCGGGACGATTGTAGCTCAAATCGGGACTGATGCGTGTCCAATTCGCTCCCGCATCGGTTGATTTATAGACGTGTTGCAAACCGTGATAAATCGTTTTACTGTCAAATTTTGATAAGGTCGTTGCTGCCAACCATTCTGCACGCAAGCTGTCAACCGCACCGACTAAAAAATTATTGATACGCCCGTCTGTCCGCTTATTTTGTTTGACGGACATATCTGTTTTCATCAAACGTCCGTAATAACTGGAAGAATAGACGACATTGGGGTTTGTCGGGTCAATTTGTATTTGCGTACCTTCGCCACCTGGTGCCATGCGCCATTCGCGGTTTGTTTTTTTATTGGGCATCGAAAAAGTGTTTTCTTCATTGCCACTCATTGTGCCTTCGTCTTGAACTGCACCAAAAATATTGAACGGCTGACTCATGTCGTAAGCGACAGTATAGAATTGCGTTGTTGGTATTTTGTCAAAAAAGTTTTCCCATTTGTTGCCGCCATTTTTAGAAAGGCACACACCGCCGTCATTGCCTAAAATGATAAAATCTGGATTTGACGGGTCAAACCAAAGAGCGTGATTGTCGCCATGCGTCCAATCGCTTGTGGTATCGCTTGGCATCCATTTTTTCCACGTTTTACCCGCATCTTCTGATACGACTTTTTCAACACCGAGAGCATAGATTAAATTTTCATTTTTGGGATGCACCCTTATTTGACTGAACACCCAACCATAAGTGCCGCTAAAAGGCTTAACAAAGTCGTGAACTTCGCCCATTTTTTGCCAATTTTCGCCTTTATCGTCGCTGCGATAAATAGCCGCACCAATGACGACTTTTTGTACAACGCGTTCATAACTGTCTGTTTCGTCGGGTTTAGCGTCGCGTTTTTTGTTGTGGTCGTCCACATAGGCATAGATTACATTCGAATTTGAAGCAGATACAGCCAAACCGATTCTGCCTGTAGATTTGGTATCGGGTAAGCCTTTATTGATAATTTTCCAATTTTTACCGCCGTCGGTTGTTTTATAAACATAATCGCCGTCTTCAGGAACGGGGTCGCTCCACCGTTTGCGAATACGGTTCCACATGGAGGCGTAAACGATATTATAATCAGTTGCATCCATCACCAAATCAATGCAGCCCGTTTTTTCGTCAACAAAAAGGATTTTTTGCCATGATTTGCCGCCATTTGTGGTTTTATACACACCTCTTTCGGCGTTGTATGTCCATTCATTGCCACCCGCCGCAACGTACACAATATCGGGATTATTTGGATGGACGATAATACGGGCAATCGTTCCCGTATTTTCTAAGCCAAGATGTTGAAAAGTCTTACCGCCATCGATTGTTTTATAAATCCCTGTGCCAGGCAAAGAGGCGCGTAAAATATTCGCTTCGCCTGTGCCCACATACACAATATCGCTGTTAGAAGGTGCAATACCAATGCTACCGATGGCTTGCGTGGCTTGTTTATCGAAAAGCGGTTGCCACGTTTTGCCGCCATTTTCTGTTTTCCACAAGCCGCCCGTTGCAAAACCAGCATAAAATACTGAGGGGTTGCCTTTTATTCCTGCCACATCGGTACATCTGCCGCTGCGGTTGTTTGGTCCTGTGAGTCGCCAATTTAAATTCGGATAAGGCGATTGATTCACCAAATTTTCTTGTTTTTTGAAGGCTTTAAGGAGTTGACTGCCTTGTTGGGCGTGAATAAAAAAGCCAAAAGCGCATAAAGTGCAGAGCAGTAATAGTTTTTTCATAAAACGTGGTGCTTGATTCGTTATTTAAAAGTTTGAATTTCTACATAATTAGTGTAAAAATTTACTTTTTTATACAAAGAGCGTGAAATGACTGTTTATAAATAATTGACAGACTTTGTAATCTGGTTTTTCTTCAAGCAAAATCATTTTTTCACTAAAAGAAGTGTTTTGGCATTCTTCAATATCCTATTTTTCTGCTTCGCTCGATTTGACATGACTATCTATCAAACGGTCATGAATAACTAAATTTTAAAATAAATACATTTGGTAAATTGATTAAGGCAGACTATTCTCTTTTAGGTATAAACCTTAAATGCCTTAAATGCCTTATATGGTTAAAAATGTCGTTTTTTTTTTACCATTTAAGGAATTTAAGGAATTTAAGGAATTTAAGGAATTTAAGGCATTTAGGGCATTTAAGATAATAAATAAAATTTTAAAATAAATACATTTGGTAAATCGATTTAGGCATACTATTTTCTTTTGGGTATAAATGAATCGCATTAGCCATCAGTTTTACAAATTAAAAAGTTCTAACGAAGATAAAATTTTTTACGAAGTAAAATAACACGTACTTAAATTTACACGAATGACTTACGAAAACACTTTAGATTGGGCACAACAAATGGACGTAAAAGACCCTTTGCGTTCTTTTCAAAATCATTTTCATTTTCCAAAACACCATAATAAACGAGTAATTTACTTCTGCGGCAATTCTTTGGGTTTGCAACCTAAAAATACTGAGGGGGTCATCAAAGCTGAATTAGATTATTGGCAGCAACAAGGCGTTGAAGGTTGGTTTGCAGGTGAAAAGCCATGGTTAAGTATTCATCATGATATGTCAGAATTAGCTGCGCCCATCGTCGGTGCAAAGCCAGAAGAAGTGGTAATTATGAATACTTTGACAGTTAATTTGCATTTATTGATGGTGTCTTTTTATCGTCCAACAGCCAAACGGTTTAAAATATTGATGGAAGCGGGCGCTTTTCCAAGCGATCAATACGCCGTTGAATCGCAAGTCCGTTTTCATGGTTTCGACCCCCATGAAGCAATTGTAGAAGTGAAACCGAGAGCAGGAGAGGACTGTTTGAGAACAGAAGACATTCTACAAGCTATTGAAAATCAACGTGATACATTGGCTTTGGTTTTGTTTGGTGGCATCAATTATTATACTGGACAATTTTATGATTTAGCAAAAATTACTGAGGGGGGGCATCGCGTTGGTGCAAAAGTCGGTTTCGACCTTGCTCATGCAGCAGGGAATGTGCCTTTGGGTTTGCATGATTGGGACGTAGATTTTGCCGTTTGGTGTGGTTATAAATACCTCAATTCAGGACCTGGCAGCGTGGCGGGTGCTTTTATTCATGAAAAACATTTTGGAGACGATACGATGCCGCGTTTTGCAGGTTGGTGGGGCTATAACGAAGCCAAACGTTTTAAGATGGAAAGCGGTTTTGAACCGATGTACGGCGCAGCAGGTTGGCAAATTTCGACGGCACAAGTCATTCCTTTAGCGATGCACCGAGCGAGTTTAGACATTTTCAAAGAAGCCGGTGGCGTGGATGTTTTATATGAAAAAACAAAGCAATTAACCGCTTTTTTGGCATTTGTATTGGGACAATCAAGTCATCATTTCAAAATTATCACCCCCTCAGTATGGGCTGAACGCGGCAGTCAATTATCTATTCTAACAGACAAAAACGGCAAAAAACTCTTCGATTTTTTAGCCCGAAATGGTGTTATATGCGACTGGCGCGAGCCGAATGTGATTCGACTCGCGCCAGTACCTTTGTATTGTAGCTATGAAGATGTGTGGCGTGTTGGGCAATTTATGAAATAAGTAATGATGAGTTATGAGTTATGAATTATGAATTATGTTTTTAGAGGACATGCCTTTAAATGATAACAAATTAAGTTGCCACATTTCATTTTGTAATTTATTGATTTTAAATGTATTATATATTCACCATAACGCATAACTCATAATTCATAATTCATAATTCATAATTATTTCAAAACATCCTTTAAATCATCGAAAGACACATATAATTGAATCTCGCCCATGGCATAAGCCGCAATCTCGTAAGGTGAATAGTTGAACAAAATACCTTTACGTGTCACTGCAAAATTGTTTGTCGGCTCTATTTTTTCCTCAAAAAGGAATTGATTCAAACCTTCTTTTGGATTGAGATTATACTTTTTTCTTAACACTTTTTCAAGCGCAGAACTGACTGATTTTTGATAATTTGATTTGAAGACATCGTCCAAAGTGAGTCGTTTTTTAGTCACCAAATTGTAACTTGCTAAGGTCGTTCCATAGTTGCCATGCGCGCCACCAGAAAAGGAATAACCAGAATAACCCAAGCTCAACAAGTCTTTTTCGTTAAAAAGAACCTGCATTTCCGATGTTTGGGCATAATTATCAGAATAATATTCGGCGGCTGAATCTGGTTTTATATCTTCCAATGACATTTTATAAAAAGCAAAGAAGGAATCTCTCTGTGCTTTTTGTATATCTGTGATTGATGCACTCGAATAATCTTTTTTGGGCAAAGGTTTTTCAGCTACTTCCTCACCGCCGTTTTCATTGCGCACATTACTAAATATTTCATTTTTCAAAAAAGCTGAAATCGACTCGTCCTTATTTTGAGTAGGAAGGATAACATCCATGCCAAAAGTGGCAACGGGGGAGTTTTTCAATTTTTCAAAAAGACGAAAAGAATCTGAATATTCAGTATTTTCCATACTTATAGCCCCGTCAGAATAAACCTCTTTCAGAGCCACATTAAGCGTTTTTGTTTTGCTGCTGTCTTGCCATGTGCCAATAAATGCCCCTTCAGGCGTCAAATTGCCTCGAAATTGAGCGGCTTTGCCTTCTGCCGACCATTCTTCAAGCACAATCATACCTGTAGAATCCAAAGAGCCATAAAGCATAATCGGTTCTTGATATTTGTCGTAATAATAATAGCCATTGAATCCTGCCCATGAGTCAACGGTTTCACGGTCACTGTTGACGACGTTTTTGACCAAATCCATGGTTATGGCAAAATCACCTACAGTTCCTTTTAAGTGTTTATAAAACCCTTTTTTAGGGTCGGATACTGAGGGGGTGTTAGAGGATGTCGTTTTTGTTGTTTTGTCGCAAGCAGATATCATGACGAGCAGAATAACAAAAAAAGGCAGTGTTTTTTTGAAAAAATTGGACATATAGAGTGTTACTTTTTAGTTGAAAAAATTTGCGAACGCTATACAAATACAGCATTCGCAAATTTGATAAAAAAAAATGGGACTAAATCGTGTTATTCCACTTAGTTTTCCGGAATTAAAATAATAAATATGTTGATTTCCTTGCACCGTAAATATCTACTTCGTAATCTTGCGCCACAATTCAATTCCTTTCTGAAAAGTTCTCCGAAAGAATTGTTTTTATAAAGACGAGTGGAGAGACAGGCTCAATGAAACTCGGGCAACCTGCGACAAAAATCGAACAAGGTGCCAACTCCTGCCAAATCAACAATTTGGAAATATAAAAACAGAGCGTTATG
>JAYTUQ010000056.1:0-10574 GCA_043744455.1 Saprospiraceae bacterium
CACCATTGAAGCCGTATTCTGGAAAACCCCAATGTCCATAAATCAAAACATAATCAAAAAAGATATTAGAAATGGTTTCAGTTAAGGTGGCTATGATTAAGTAACGACTGTTATTGGTCGCAATTAATAAAACATTGCACAATTGAAACAACATCAACATGGGCAAACCTAAAACCCGAATTTGTAGGAAAGTGACCGCTTTGTCCGCTAATTCGTTCGATTTCAAGGAATAATGGAGCATAAAAGAACCCATAGTATAAGATAAAACTATCCCAACTAAAGAAATTATCAGCGCAACACGAACGCCATTCCAAAAAAGTTTACTGATTTCTTCGGGTCTATTCTCCCCCGCCCTTCTACTGATGAGGGCTTGCAAACCGTTGTTCAAACCATAACCCATGACGGCAAAAATGAGGTAATAGACGCCTGTAATTCCGCCCGCCGCCAAAAGTTCACCGCTTTTATCGTAGTTGCCTAAAAAAAAGTTATTGATAATAAAGTTAAACTGTGGAATAAAAATAGACAAGCTAATCGGCAAAGCCAACTGCATTATTTGACGATAACTGATGTTCAATCTTAAATCTACACGATTGGTTTTATTTTCCATAAATACACTTATTTCAATTGTGGACGCAAAGGAAACGTTTTTTTTTGAAGTAAAAACAAAGCGTTCCCCTTCATTATTGGGGTGTGTGTCTAATTTTATGGATAAAGAGATGATAATAATTACTTTTGCACACATTAGAAAAAGCTTTGTAATAAATACCTAAACCAACTTATGAATTATATTGATTGGATTGTATTAGTTTTAACTTTAGGGTGTATCGTCGCTTATGGTCTATGGAAAGGACGTGCGTCGAAGCACAACATGGAAGGATTCCTGTTGGCAGATAGACAAATGCCGTGGTATCACGTCACCTTGTCGGTAATGGCAACGCAAGCGAGTGCTATTACCTTTCTTTCCGCACCAGGACAGGCTTATATGGATGGAATGCGCTTCGTTCAGTTCTATTTTGGCTTGCCTTTGGCGATGATTGTCATAGCGATAACGTTTATTCCTTTGTTCAAAAAACTAAAAGTTTTCACGGCTTACCAATTATTGGAAGAACGTTTTGACCTTAAAACCCGTGTTCTCACATCTTTTTTGTTTCTTATACCACGCGCCTTGTCAACTGGCGTAACTATTGCCGCACCTTCGATTATTTTGACGACGATTTTGGGTTGGGATTTGTATTGGACAAATATACTGACGGGTACGGTGGTCACTTTATATTGTATGTTTGGTGGTTCAAAAACCATCTCTTATACGCAAATGCAACAGATGTTTGTGGTTTTAGGCGGCATGTTTATAGCGGGTTATATGGTTATACAACTGCTGCCCGCAGGTATTGGCTTTACAGATACTTTGAAAATTGCGGGAAAAATGGGTAAAACCAACGTCATTGATTGGAAATTTGACCTCAGCAACCGCTACAATGTGTGGTCAGGTTTGATAGGCGGTTTTTTCTTGCAACTCTCCTATTTTGGCACTGACCAATCACAAGTCGGACGTTATTTGTCAGGTGAATCCATCGGTCAAAGTCGTTTGGGTTTGTTGATGAATGGCATCTTGAAAGTACCCATGCAGTTCTTTATTTTGATGGTCGGTGCATTGGTTTTTGTTTTTTATCAATTTGAACAACCACCGCTTTTCTTCAATCAAACAGCCTTACACAAAGTTGAAGAGACCCCTCAGTATAAAAGCCTTTTAGAGCAAAATACAAAAGTTTTTGAAGAGAAAAAAGTTGCTGTCAACAACATGATTACTGCCATAAATACAAAAAACGAAGCAGAAATCAATCGAAATGTGGCACAAGTAACAGCCCTAGATGCCCAAACCAATGCCTTGCGCAAAGATGTAAAAGCCTTGATGCTTGAAAAAAATCCATCAGAAGATGTGAACGATACCAATTATATCTTCTTGTCCTTTGTCACCAAATATTTGCCAGTTGGCATTGTCGGTTTGTTAATTGCGGTCATATTGTTAGCCTCTATGGGTTCGATGGCATCGGCGTTTAGTTCCTTGACTTCATGCACCGTTGTGGATATTTACCAAAGGCTCATCAATCCGAATGGTTCAGAAAAGCATTATTATCAATTTTCACAATTAGCGACCTTAGGTTGGGGCATTTTTTGCATCATTGTCGCCCAATTCACTGCTAATATTGGCAGCTTGATTGAAGCGGTCAATATCTTAGGTTCTTGGTTTTATGGGACGATTTTAGGTGTCTTTTTAGTCGCTTTTTACTTCAAAAACGTTAAAGGTGGTTCTGTTTTTTGGGCAGCCTTGTGTGCAGAAGCTTTTGTCATTTACAGCTGGTGGATTGATTTGACAGCTTTTTTGTGGCTCAATTTGATTGGCTGTGTTTTGGTTGTCCTATTTGCTTTGATTTTTAACACCTTTAGTAAAATGTTTTTAAATAAAACAATTTAAGTACATAACATACATCACATAATGACGTATTAGATATAAATTTGTATCTTATACGTCATTTTTTTACGTAGGAATTTGTTAAAAAATATATATTTGTGTAAAAATTAACATTAGCATAGTGTGCGCTACAAAATTTTTATCTTTGCCGCTCTTTTGGTGTCTATTTATTTGAATCACATGAATCGAAAACAAGTACAATCTACGAACTATACCGATTGGTCAGAACAGCAACATCGGGAATATCTCAGAACGAATGAACGTTATCTGGCTTTCTACGCCCAGCATAACCCCCTCAGTATTGACCGTTTCATTACAGAATATGCGGCAATCAAATACGATATTTTCAAAAATATAGAACCTTACAAACACGCTTACGAACAACATAAAATGCAGTTCTTAAGCGATGCTGATACATATATTGACATTATTCTTCAAAAAAAGCTTTTTAACTTACAATGTCAATGGCGCGCAGGTTTGGTCAAATTACCCTTTATAGATGTTTGTGCAGACTTCACATATTGGCAGCATCATATTCGTTCTTGTCCCTTTATTTCACCTATTACACCAGAAGAATTGGATATATGTGTTAGTTTTTTGAAAGAAGAAATTGATTATTCTGAAGCTCTTTTTGGCGAATATACTGATTGGCAAAACTATCAAGGCTATAAAAACCATCGGCAATATCTCTGTCAACAAAAGTTTGGCAATCAAAGAGAAGCGCCCGTTAGCCTCTACGAATCTGCCATTATGCCCGATATTTATACCTATTTTGATAAGGCACAACACACCCTTTCGTGGTTGGACTTGCCCAATATAAGGGGCGAAAAAGAAGCCATTTATGTCGCAGAAGGCTACAAAATCAAGTATAATAGCTTGAAAGAACAACTAAAAACGGAGTCGGACTGGGACAACTTGAATATCGATGAGGCATCTGAAGAAACGTCAGACATAAAACCAGGTCTTTACGCATTTGACCCTTTGAAGTTCGTGGATAATGCCGAAGATTCCGCAACACAAGAGGCTTTTATGTATTACAATCTTAAAAGAAGTTTAGGGCACCGAAAAGAAGAAGATGATGAAACCCAAATGTATTTTGATTTTTTAAAAGCTTTTGATGAACCGATACGGATAGAAGGACATGACAATTGGCGCACGGCTTTGGCTATGTCAGCGCGCCGTTTTAAGCAAAATAAAATTGCTGAAATGTTGCCTTATGCTTACGAATCACAGGCTTTTGAATTCAATGGCGAAGTGAATGAAGACAAAATATTGGCAGAACGTGTTGCCCGTTTTAAATACAATGAAAACGACCACTACTATAAAGTCTTAAAATTGCAAAAAGACACATTCCTGGCGGCACGTCAAGCTTTAGACGGCAAAAATGATTTCCATTATTTTTGACGCCGTTTAAACATACATTGACGGTGAGTTAAAATAAATAAAGGAAGAACGCCAGCCTTTAACGGCATAATGTGTCCGTATTTGGTCAGTTAATCCACCATAAACAAGCGTTTTTGAAGCCACGGCATCAGGTGCAATATTTTGCAAGAAATTTAACCCCTTAAATTGGTCGGACATAATGGTTTCTGAAGCCTTGATTTCAAAAATATCGAACGTTGTAGCGTGAGGTATCAGCAAATCAACTTCATTGCCGTTGGAATCACGCCAAAAATAAAAATCTTTATGAGCGTATTGGTGTTCATTTTGTTTGTAAAATTCAGCAACCATCAAGTTTTCAAATAAATTCCCTTTCAAAGGCGTACCTATAAATGCTTTTGGTTCTCTAATACCGAGCAAATGACAAAGTAAACCTGTGTCGTAAAAATAGAGTTTAGGTGTTTTGGTAATGCGTTTACTAAAATTCTTAAAATAAGGAGGCAATTGAAACACAATATAACTACTCTCCAAAATGGACAACCAAGCCTTAGCTGTTGGTTGTGAAATACCGCAATCGTTACTCAACGATGAAATGTTGAGTAACTGCCCGACTCGTGCGGCACAAAGCCCGATAAATGCTCGAAATTGACGTATATCTTTGATGTTAATCAACTCAACAACGTCTCGTTCAACATAAGTTTGTAGATAATTGGCATAAAAATCAGTCGAGCCAATATTTCGGTCAAACAAAGCAGGGTAAAAACCACGCACTAAGGGTTCAGGATAGGCATCAGGCAATAAGTGAGCATCAGATAACTCTTTAAAATCGAAAGGCAATAGTTTGAAAAGAGCCACTCGCCCTGCCAAACTCTGCGTAATATTTTGCAAAAGCTGAAAATTCTGCGACCCCGACAAAATGAATTGCCCCATTTGTTGGCTATCATCCACCACTGTTTGAATATAGGAAAATAGATGTGGCACACGCTGAACTTCATCAAAAATGATGTTTTTAGGATAATTTTTCAAAAAGCCTTTTGGGTCTGTTTGTGCAAAATTGCGCGTATCGAGGTCTTCGAGCGACACATATTGATAGTCTGGAAATGTATGTTTGAGCAAAGTTGTTTTACCCGATTGGCGAGGACCCGTCAGTGCAATAACAGGAAATTTATCTTTTAAAGCGTTAATAGATTTTGCAATTTGCCTTTGTATCATAATTCTTTGATTTTAAGGCAAATATAGGTTTAATTTTGAAATTACATAGATTCAATTTTGGAATTACATAAACTCAACTTTAAAATTACATAAACTCAATTTTGAAATTACATAAGAATACCCCCTCAGTATAAAGCTATATTTCGCGAGTTGGAGACCCTGCAAGATAGTCGGTGGTTCCGATATTGTCGGGACACCAGCATTGCCGTTCATGTATTTGGTTGTTGGTCGGTAAAATGAATACTATGCGCCAGCGGTCTACTTTTGCAACAATTACAATACCCTGGACCACGCGAAAAACTGTGGATTTTTATATTGCCTTTCCCTACTTTACAGTAAAAATTTTGATTGCTGTTGCTTTCCTTGCCATTTTTCTTCACCTCCGAACCCTCACAATGAGGGCAAGTCACTTGGATAAGTATTTCGCACATACAAATTCAAGTGGGTTTTGCCCTTTTTTGTTGTTAAAACATCAAAGTTTAGAAAAACTTCATAGGATACATTTTAAATCACTACCTTGTTATTTGAAAACAATCTTAAAATGATCAATAAAATACGACCACCACACCCTGCACTACGCGAATATGTGAATCATATTGCCATATTTCAAAATGTATTGAATATAGAGGGGACTAATGACCAACACCTGATGTCCTGTCCACCCTTACCAGAAAATTCTCTGTTTTTTTATCCTTTTGAGAGACTGGCCCTTTTCATTTCACCATCAGTTGTTTTATTGAGAATGTCGCATTTGTACTATTTTTCTTTTGATATTTAGCTTATTTTTGCTCTAAAACAAACCAAAATATGCAAACAATAATCGTTGAAGACAATGCGGATAGTTGTGAGCAACTGACATTCCTACTCAGAAAATACGCTCCCGAATGTCCAATTGTCGCTACTGCCCATTCTGGTAAACAAGCAATTGAAGCCATTGAAAGACACCATCCCGAACTCGTTTTTATGGATGTCGAACTCGGCGACCTCAATGCTTTTGAGGTACTTGAACGCTTGCAATTCACGGATTTTCACTTGGTTTTCACAACGGCTTTTGATAAATACGCTATTCGAGCTATTCGGTTTAACGCATTGGATTATTTGTTGAAACCCATTGGACATGAAGAATTGTTGCAAGCACTTGCTCGTTTGCGGGAACGCCCGTCACGCTTGAAACCCGAACAAATTGAAAACCTTCCGATACTGATAGCAGATGCAGCAAAACTATCAAAACTCGCCATTCCCACCGCCGAAGGCTTGGTTTTTCGCCCCATTGAGGACATTCTGTATGGTGAAAGTGATAGAAACTACACGACTTTGTTTTTTATGAATGGCGAAAAAATACTCATATCACGTCCTTTGCGCGAGTATGAAGATTTACTGAGGGGGGGACATTTTTTTCGGATTCACAATTCTTTTTTGGTAAATTTGAACGGCATCAGCAAATATGTGCGCGGTGATGGGGGCTATGTTGTACTTCAAAATGGGATGACACTTAACGTTGCTCGCAACCGCAAAGATGCTTTTTTGCAAATTTGGAAATAAGGGTCTTTACCTCACTCAGTAGAAAACCAACTGTCCGCCCAATTCCGCCAAATAGACACTCAAACCCACTGAGCGAAAGTTACGCTTAGGAAACCACATCGAACAAGGTGAATTTTGTATCAAGAAGTCGTTAAAAAAGCGATTTTGTAACTAAATTATTTCACCTTATAAATTTAAAAAAATGAAAACGTTACACTTTTTCTTCTTGCTTTTTCCTTTAACTCTTTTCAGTTGTTACAAAACAAACAATGAAGCCGTTAACCCCAATTCCACTAACGATGAGACATCTATAATGGATTATAGTACCTTAATTGTTGGTAAATGGCAATTGACCGAAATTGGTACAAAACCATGTTCAGCAACGTGTTTTATGAAAGAAACAACGTGGGTTAAAACTACAAACAGCGAAATCTTAGATTTCAAAGCGACTGGCGAATTTACAAAAGATTTGAAAACCGAAGGACTCTGTAAGGGCAATTTTCAAATCACAAGCGAAGGGCGTTTGATAACACAATCAAGCTGCAATGTCGAAGAAAACATTACGCGCTTGACAAAAACCGAGTTGGTGATTGATGCGCCCAATCGGATGACATGTTACAGATATATGAAGCAATAGAAAAAATAAGTTTGACTGTTTATCATTCAAGCTTGTTGTTTGGTTAAATTTCCGTTCTGCCATTATAGATTCGAGCATCGGATAGTTATATTGTTCGCTCATAATTATCGTTTTCAAAATATCCGATAGTTGATATAACCCATTAAGGCTCTCACGTAAAGCGCAGAACGGATTTTTACTCCCCTCAGTATAAAACACACCCAAAATCATTTTTTGGGCAGCACGATGTTCCTGATAACTTATACCGATATGTGTTGTGATTTTTACTAAATGAAAATATACAATCCAATATGAAAAACTTGGTTTTACTCTTTTTCTTCCTAATCAATAGCTTATCCCTAAACGGGCAATACGGCAATTTTACGGCTCATCAAATTGACAGCCTCACGCAATTATTTGCTCAAATGGAGTCAGATACTGCTATAATTGACCACCACCATAGGTTGGCGAGGTTAACCTATAAAGACCTCAATCTGGCAGAATACCATTTTAATGAAGCACTCCGATTAGCAAAAAAAATAGATGACAAACCCAGAATTATATTAGGTTTATTAAGTTTTGGCTATCACTACACGCGAATAGGAGAGTTGACCAAATCCATTAACTTGGAACAAGAAGCACTGCGCCTTACCGAAGAAATGAAGGGCGATATAAGTATGGCTTTAACTTTTCTCGCTATGAATTATGAAGCACAAGGTGATTATGTAAGTGCCATTGATTATACTCGTCGGGGTTTCTTGATTTCTGAAAAACGATTAAAAAACAAATTGCCTGACCAAACAAATTATACAGGAGCAGCTATGCGGATGGGACAAATTTTTGAAAAATTAGGCGCATTGGACTCTGCCATGTACTACGCACAATTGGCGTATCAACGGATTTCAGAAAAACCTATAAATGAATCAATGGTCTTTTTCTACTGTCAGACTTGCAATTTATTAGGCACTCTTCACAACCGATTGAATCATCCTAAAGAAGCCATTCGGTTTTATCATTTAGCTCTCGACAAAGCTATCGCATCAGATTTGACTCCGTCTCAAGAGCCAATGAAAGAAAGCCAATTGGGTTTAGCGCGTTTTTATGCCAAAACCAACGAACCTGATTCCGTTATCTATTACGCAATGCAAGCCTACGAGACTGCAAAAAAGATAAATGCTTTTCTGGTTGTGGAAACGGCGGCTGAACTGATGCGGACAGCGTATGAAAAGAAAGGACAATACGCAAAGGCTTTGTATTTTAGCGACCGCGCCATTGCTGCAAAAGATAGTGTATCGGGCGCGGAAAAAGTACGCGAGGTCATGAATCTGACGTATAAAGAGGAAAGCCGACAGCAAAAAATCGAGCAAGAAACAGCAGCAACGCAAGCGTCTTATGAGTCTAAAATTAAAGTTTATGCCTTACTCGCGGTGCTGGGTGGATTGTTTTTGGTAGCGACCCTACTTTATCGCAACAACCGCCAAAAACAACACATTAATAGCTTATTGGAGACTAAAAACACACAAATTGAAAAGGAAAAAGCCCGCGCTGAAGAAAGTGAACGCTTCAAAGCCCACTTCCTCGCCACGATGAGCCATGAAATTCGTACACCGATGAACGCCATTTCAGGCATGAGCGAACTTTTGTACGATACCGCACTTGACCAACGACAACGGCGATATGTGGAAGGGATTTGCACGTCGTCCGATAATTTATTGGTGATTATCAACGATATTTTAGATTTTAGTAAATTGGAAGCAGGACGAATGTTGCTCGAAAATGCACCTTTTCGACCAAAGAATCTGTTGCACCAAATTGAGCAGACCTTGCGCTTTCGAGCAGAACAAAAAGGATTGATTTTTACAACCGAAATACCCCCCTCCCGACTGTCTCGGGATGTGCCATCAGTACCCGACATATTGTTAGGCGATTTGGCGCGGCTGCAACAAGTTTTACTCAATTTGGCAGGCAATGCCATTAAATTTACAGAAAAAGGCAGCATAACAGTCCGAATTTCACCTTTGACGACAGAAAATAAGGGAAAAAACACCTACCGTTTTGAAGTCATGGATACAGGCATTGGTATCGCACCCGAACAACAAACAACCATTTTTGAGCAATTTCAACAAGCCGATACAAGCATCAGCCGCCGCTATGGTGGTACGGGTTTGGGCTTAACGATTTCACGTCAAATTTTGAAATTGTATAATACTGAACTGCATTTGACAAGCAAAATGGGTGTGGGTTCAACGTTCTTTTTTGACCTTGTTTTAGACGAACCGATGTCTGAAACATTGGCTCTTGTACCTAAACATATCGCCTCTGACGACTACGAATCGCTTAAAGGGTTGCATATTTTAATTGCTGAAGACAATGTCTACAACCAACTTGTCATAACCGAATCGTTGGAAAAATGGATGCCTGATGTCGTTTTAACGCTTGTCGAAAATGGACAACAAGTCCTTGACCAACTCTATAAAAACGATTTTGATTTGATTTTGATGGACATTCAAATGCCGCAATTGGATGGTTACGAAACGACACGACATATTCGGCAACATTTTACGGATGCAAAAAAACGAAATATCCCAATCATTGCACTTACGGCTTCCGTGACGCAGGAAGAAACAGCTGAAAGTTATGATGCGGGTATGAATGCTGTGGTGCGAAAACCGTTTAAGATAAAAGATTTGCTTCGTGAAATAGGGTACGTACTCGGCAAATCCCCCCAACCCCCAAAGGGGGAGTACGAGATGCCCCCCTCAGTATCGCAGACATTTGATGAACTATCGGACTCCCCCTCTGGGGGTTGGGGGGATTTTACTTTTTTGCACAAATTTACCGATGGCGATATGGAAGTGATGCAGCATTGGAAAGACCGCTTTCGGGACACTGCCCCCCTCAGTATTGCGCAACTTTCGGCAGCCATTACCGACAATAAAACGGTTGATTTTTGTAAAACAGCCCATGCTTTTCGTCCACAATTGGATATGATGGGTTTGAGAGAATCTTCATGTTTATTGTTGCTTATGGAAGAAAAAGCAACGCAATCAGGTGATTGCAAAGAGATTATGTCTTGTTTTACAGCATTTCAGTTAGACGTTAAAAGGATACTTGATGGTTTAGAATAGATTAGGGAACTTTTCATTTCACCACCAGTTGTTTTATTGAGAATGTCGCATTTGTACTATTTTTCTATTTTCAGAGGATTTAGCTTTGTGCTTCATTAACAATAAAAAAAGAAGCATAATGAGATTTTTGATATACGCAATAGAAAATGGTTTGCCTATTTACACACGGGGCGAGGGCGACCGCAAGGGTCGCCCCTACGTAAGATAATTGCCCTCTTGTAGAGGGCGACCGCAAGGGTCGCCCCTA
>JAYTUQ010000057.1:0-2664 GCA_043744455.1 Saprospiraceae bacterium
GCAGCCGAAGATAACAACGTCCCGCCCTGCTTGCAGCAATACCTTTGTTGGTTGCAGCTTTAACGTTTAAAAATGTACAAAAGCAACATTATTTATGTCGCTGAGTAAAGAACTTCTTGCCCAAACTGAAGCCCAATAGAAACCTAAAAGCCCATTATTAACCCAAAATGTTCAGCAGTGTGCGTCCTGCCCAAACCAATGCTGAATGATGATGGATGAATGAAAAACCAAAGCCCAAAATAGCTACAATTGTATAATTTTTTTGAAGCAACTAGTTTAAAAAAAGTTGCAACCAACGATCGAGGCTTTGTGTCAGTTGGGGCATTAGAATTCCGTCCGCCCGGAACCGCCGCCCGGCTTTTTGATAAAGATAAATAATAAGAACTAATGTTTGGCGATGTTTTCAAGCCCGAACAAATGCTGCCTTGTTGTAGATGTTGATTGCTACAACGTCAAGCCACACTTGCACAAAACCTTTTGTTAGCGGCTGTTTTTGTCCAACCCCAATTGATTGCGGCTACTCATATTAAAGCTGTATTGCTCTTCAATTGGAATAGCTTTTCTGGAAACTTTATTTATGTCTTTGCCTTCTTTAGTCCACAAGAACGGGTAGAAGTTAAAAACCCTACCGCCGTCAAGCTTAGAGACTTCATCTTTCCAATTTGTCCAACGTAGGTTTTCATAAAACTTTGCGATGTCGCCACTAAAACAAAAGTTTAAGAATTCAGTGTAGGTCATGTCCAATGCTTCCCACTCTAAATTGTCGGGTGCTAAATAATAAATTTTGCCTGCGTCTTTTCCAAACTGTCCGCCGTTAACTGCGAAGAAGCCGCCAACAACATCGTCTGCAACTAAAAGGAATGGCGGTCTGTCGCCAAACTCTTTAAATGATTTGCCTTTATTCCAATCAGGAAGTGTCCTGCTAAGTTTACTATTTCCTGAACCTAAAATTCTTATCCATCCATTGTCAATTAATAAACCGCCTGTTGAATAAATTATTGCACCCATCGGTGAACGTGTCGTTACTTGTGTTTTGTATAAAGCATCTTTTGCTTTTGCTGTGTCACACGAAAGAACTTCAACTTTATTTTTTGCAGAGTCAATCCATTGTTGAACAAGTGTCCAGCCTGGTTCGGTTTTGTTAATTAATTCGTCAACTGAACGCATTTTATTTTGAGCCGTCGCCATCAAAGAAAAAAAGGTCAAAGCAAGAAATAGAAAATTTTGTTTCATAACGGAATGTCGGTTTAAAATAGCCGCTAACGAATAGGGCTTGGCGAAGGTGGGGAGATAGAATTCCGTCCGCCCGCAACCGAAGCCCAATTGGAAAACTGATGATAAATATAACAACAAAAAGACAAATAGAATTCCGTCTGCCGGAACAAAAGTTAAATTGAATTACCAATGCTCATTGTTATTCCGTCTGCCCCACTTTTGCCAAACCCCTTGTTAGCGGCTGTTTTTATTTGTCAAGCCCAAGTTGTTTCCGCATATCAAGGTTTAAACTGTATTGCTCTTCAACTGGAACCGCTTTTCTTGAATTCTTATTTATGTCCTTGCCTTCTTTTGTCCAAAGGAACGGATAGAAATTAAAAACTTTGTCGCCGTCCAACTTTGAAACTTCGTCCCTCCATTTTGTCCACCTGTTACCTTTATAAAATTTGTCCAAGTCGTTATTAAAGCAAAATTGCAGAAACTCTGTGTAGGTAATGTCGAGTGGCTCATACTCTAAATTGTCAGGCGAAAAATAGTAAACTTTTCCCAAGTCTTTCCCAAGTCCACCACCATTTAAAAGATAGAAACCACCAACTGCGTCGTCAGCGATTAATAAAAATGAAGGAGTTTCCCCGAACTCTTTAAATGATTTTCCTTTGTTCCAATCTGGAAGTGTCCGACCAAGTTTTGTGCTGCCTGAACCGAGAATTCTAATCCAACCGTCATCAATTAAAAGTCCACCTGTCATATAAACAACTGCACCCATTGGTGAACGTGTTGTCACTTGCGTTTTATATAAGGCGTCTTTTGCTTTTATTGTGTCAACCGCCAAAATCTCAACTTTGTTTTTGGCAGATTTAATCCAATCTTTTATAAGTTTCCAACTTGGGTCGGTCTTATTTATTAGTTCGTCAACTGGTCGCATTTTGTTTTGAGCTGTCGTTGTCAGAGTAAGTAGGGTCAGTATAGTTGCAATAAAAGGTCGTGTCATAATGATGGTAAAATAGCCGCTAACGGTCGGGTATTGCTGCAGGCAGGGAATTCATTGCTATGTCTGCCCCCAACCGATGATGAATAAAGAAATAAAAGTAAAAGATAACAAACACAAGTTCAGCGATGCTTGTCCTGCCCCAAACCGAAGCTGACAGCGAACTGCAGCCGAAGATAACAACGTCTAACCCTGCTTGCAGCAATACCTTTGTTGGCAGAAGTGCTTTTTTAGTAAGCTTGAATTAAAACTTCTGTCGGAATATTTAAGCTGTCGTGTATTTGCCTAATCATTTCAAGAGAAAGCTTTCTTTTTCGATTAAGAATTTCGCTTGCTCTACTTTTTAGTCCTACTACATTTGCTAAGTCTGTTTGGTTATAACCAAGTTGTTCCATTCTAAATTTAATTGCTTCTATTGGGTCAGGAAAACCAATAGGAAACTTATCATTTTCATAATTGTC
>JAYTUQ010000058.1:0-10373 GCA_043744455.1 Saprospiraceae bacterium
ATAGACTTTTCGGAACGCTGAATAGACTTCACAGAAATTTCAATAGACTTTTCAGAATGCTGAATAGACTTTGCAAAAATTTCAATAGACTTTTCAGAACGCCGAATAGACTTCGCAGAAATTTCAATAGACTTTTCAGAACGCTGAATAGACTTCAGAGAACTTTCAATAGACTTGCGGGTTTTTGAAAACAAATAGAAAGGATTAGAAAAGGACGATTGGATAAGGTTTTTAGAGCAAATAAGGGGTGTAAGTGATGTAATTTTTTTCATACTGTACGAAAGTTGTTGCCATCATAAGGTGCATAGCACCGATACCGTTTATCATGCAGAGCTTGATGGCGCAGAATGCGCTCATAGAAAAGCCACAAATCCCGATTTCTTTTAAGGTGCGTAGCATCGACCCCATTTTTTACTATAAAAATAACATGGGTGACGGTGCTACGCACCTTAATAACAAATGGTATGATAGTTTTTCTATGAGCGCATTCTGCGCCATCACGCTCTGCATGATAAACAGGGTCAGTCCTGACGGACTTTTCGTACAGCAACAACTTTCGTACAGTAAGATTTTTTTTATTTTTAATATTGGGTATTTTTTTGTAACAAACAAAAATAGTACGCCGTATTAAGGAATGATATTTATAAGTATCAAATTTTGTTAAATAAAAATAAAAAAAATTCCAATGGAAGAAAAACAAAAGTTTGTCAGTCCCAAAATCGCTTGGGCAAAAAACCGTCAATCTAAACTCAAAAAGATTGATGCGGATTATAATTTCAACGCCAGATTCACGGCGGTGTTGGCGGACGCAAAAATTAACAGTTTGCAAACGCTTGAAGACCGTTGCAATGCGCTTTGGAGCGAATTGGAAACGGCAAAAATGGAATTAAAAGATGTTGAAACGGAAATAAACGATTACTTCGTTGACGCATTGCAATTCGTAAAAGGTAATTTTGGGTCTAACAGTGTTGAATTTGAAAAAGCGGGCGGCATACCCAAATCGAAGCGCAAAAATCCAACAAAGACGCGTTTGTTGAACAAAATGGAAAAAGAGAGAAAGGTATGAGGCGATTTTTAAATAAAAAAATGATGCTGTAACATGATAACGTTGCAGCATCATTTTTTTATTTAAAAATCGAAAAAACGCTTCAATAACGACATTATGTTTGCCGTTCTTATATGAAAAAACGGAATTATCTACTTGTTAGAACAAATAAACCATTGATAATAAATATTTTATGGATGGAAACAAACGTATCGGATGCTTTCAAAGCATCCGATACGTTGACCGTCGATAAGTTATTAAAATATAGTTTTACGCTTATTGTTGTAGCTAATTGATTATCAAAAAAGTATGTGTTCCAATAAGTAGATAATTCCGTAAAAAAATCAAACACACAATGAAGAATTTACCGCTATTTTTGTTAACTTTTATGCTGTTGCTTACTTTTTCATCTTGTTTTCGTTTTCGCATAAGCGACAAACAAGCGATTAAGTTATATGGCAAACTGCCTTACGATTTTCAAATACACCGTTATAAAATAGGAGGCAATCACACTATTCGGTATCTTGAAATTGGACGCGATTCGCAACCTGTTATCATCTTTTTGCATGGTGCATTGGGTACAGCTTCTGGTTTTAAGGCTTATTTGAGCGACACGGCTTTGTTAAATCATTACAAAATGATTGTGCCTGACCGTTATGGGCATGGTTATTCCGATTTTGGCAAAACGGAAGTGTCTTTACAAAAACAAGCAGCTTATTTATTACCTATTTTTAAGAAAGCACGATATGTTGGTACTAAAACAATATTGGTAGGTCATTCTTACGGCGGTACAATTGCAGCATATATTGCTATGAATTATCCAGAATTGATAGATAATTTAGTTCTTTCTGCACCTGCAATTGACCCTAATAATGAAAAACGTTTTTGGTTTAATAAACCTTTAAACTTTTGGGCAATTAAATGGGCGATGCCGCAAAACTTTATTATTGCCAATGATGAGAAGTTGGCTCATGCCAATGAATGTTTGAAAATGGAGCCTGATTGGTATAAAATTACAACACCAACCATTTATATTCATGGCAAAAACGATGATGTTGTACCATTTGTCAATATCGAATTTGCAAAAAAACATTTAGTTAATGCACCAGTTGAATACATTGTTAAAGATAGTTTGCCGCATATTTTCTTTATGAATCAACCCGAAATACTGAGGGGTATCATTTTGGATATTAAATGACGGTGATTTTTTCAAATATTAGAACTCAAATCGTAAACCATTCGAGAGAGTATAAATCCAATCAGGAACAGACTCGGGTAGGCGAGGGTCGCTGTCGTAAGCGGTATTAAATGTCGTCTTAAATGTCAAATGTTTTGAAATATTAAACAGCAAAGACGCTTCTGATGACACACGAATGTTTTGCCAATTATTTAAACGGGGTTGTATATATGTGGTATGCACAAATCGCGATTTTTCACCAAAATTAATGTTATAAGACAAATAACCACTCAATCGATGATCGAGTTGACGTGCCGTCGTGTCCTTGAATTGATTACTTTCTATGATATAAGACAAACCGAGATAATACCGTTGCTTTTTGCCATGTTTTAACTTCAAACGCATACCTGTACCGACCAAACCCCGAAACAAAACCCGCGTCCGTTCATTGTATTGTGCTTGTGTAAATGCCTCATATACCCAATGTTTACGCATATCATAATTATATCGCAAGTGCAAAAATCCATCATTGAGCGTATTAGACACCCCCTCAGTATGAATGAGGTTATAACCACTCAATAACAACAGAAAATGCTTTCGATTGACGTATTCGAGTTGCACGTTGGCTTTCGCTGTCATGGATTGTTTATCATTTCTATAAAAACTAAGCCCTAAATCGCCAAAGCCTTTCAGTTTTATGGAGTCACCCAATGCCACCCTTTTATCTTCAATATTGATAATTTGAGCATTTAGGATGTGAATAGATAAAAAAATAAGGGTTATTATGGATAAATGCTTAAACATGATTGACTGCTTTTAATTGAGAACATGAGTAGGGTCAAAAACCTTGCCTTTTAACAAGCCAGCAATAAAGAATCATCTGCCAAATAAAAACAAAACGTTCTAAATATCCGTTGCTTTATCTTTTTTCAGTTCCTTTGGGCTTCCATTTTTAGAAAACAAACACATGCTTTTTTATGAACGTTAAAACTATGAATAAATACGATGTTATCATCGTCGGTGCGGGTCCTGCGGGTTCTTCTGCCGCAGCCATTCTCGGAGAAAAGGGTCATTCTGTTCTTTTGGTGGACAAAGAAAGTTTTCCAAGAGACAAAACTTGTGGTGATGGCATTACTTACAAAGCCTTACCCGCATTGAAACGCTTGGGCTTAGATACCAAAATCAAAGCCGATAGCCCATTTCAGACCAATGGTTATACTTTGGTGTTTAGAGACAATACAAAACTGATTTTTGAGAAACCGCCCAGCGATGAAGCATTGGCGTATATCATCAGCAGACACGCATTTGATAATATCCTGTTAAACAATGCTTTGAAGCACCCCTCAGTAACTTTCATGCCTGAGACCAAAGTGACAGGTTTAACGATGTCTGGAGGAAAAGCAACAGGTATTACAGTTTCGGGTACAGATACGCCTTACATAGCAGCCGTTATCATTGATGCCACAGGTGTCACTTCCATTTTAGGACAAGAAAATAAAGACCCCAAAATGAGTGCTTTAGCTGTCAGAGGCTATTACAGTAACGTTACAGACTTGAACAATACAATTGAGGTTTATTTTTCAGACGACATACTGCCAGGTTACTTTTGGATATTTCCCACTTCGCCTACAACTGCCAATATAGGAGGCGGTACCTTTCAAAACATTGTAGAAGATAGGAAAATCAATATAAAAAACTTGCTCCTCGACTTCGTTGAAAATCATCCTATTGCTTCAAAAAAGCTGAAAAATGCTCAATTAGAAGGTATTTTAAAGGGTGGAAAGATTCCATTGGCTTTTGGCGATTTCAGTTGGTCACGTGTAAGGGGCAATTTAATTTTGATAGGCGATGCCGGCGGTTTTGTGAATCCCATAACCGCTGAAGGCATTTCTTATGCTATTTTAACAGGTATTTATGCCGCAGATACCATTTCGCAATTTCTTACTGAGGGGGGGCAAAACGAAGAAATGTTAAAGGATTTTGATGTTTTATGGCAAAAAGAATTCAGTAATCAATACAAAATGGGCGATATATACCTTAAAGGTATTGAACAACCCTTAGTCCAAAAATACGTCATGGGCAGCCTTTTCCGTTCACTCGAACATTTGGATTTAAAGAACCCTGCCTTATCGTATGAGTATCTCGTAAGACTAAAAGTATTAACAAAAGCCTTTTAAATAATTATGAATGATGAATTATGAAGTATTACAAAGCCTTTGTATGGAGTAATATCCTCATTTCCTTAGACGCGGCAGCATGGACTGGATTGACTTACAAGGTTTTATATATTACAACGGATTGGATGATGGTGTTTATCACATTCTGTTTTACGTGG
The DNA here is from genome assembly GCA_043744455.1 of Saprospiraceae bacterium. Taxonomy (GTDB): domain Bacteria; phylum Bacteroidota; class Bacteroidia; order Chitinophagales; family Saprospiraceae; genus JAAFJT01. Next base: position 4,558 of record JAYTUQ010000058.1, read on the forward strand.
TTGTTTTATACGAGAGATAGAATCGAAACATCACCTTCGGACAGCATCAACAATCCAGAAAGAACAGCATGGTATGCATCACAAACATTTATGAAGCCATTGATGAGGTTTGTCGCTGTTCTGTTGTTTATTTGTTTGACACAACGTTCATCCATTCTTATTCCAGCGTTGTTGGGTATCGTGCCATGCCTGTTGTATACCAAACCATTGACTATCAGACGCTATTCGTTTACGCTGAAAGCACTGCCTGGTATAAAAGCTTTTTTGGTTGCGTTTTTATGGGTTATTTTAACGGTTATTTTTCCAGTTGTTACCTTAAAAACAAATGTGGCAAAGACTATGATCACCGAATTGAGTCTTATGATAGGTTGTTTAGTGATGTTGCAAATCAATACCAACGATTTAAGAGACATCCAAGGCGATGCACAAGAAGGTGTCCAATCTTTTGCTGTCTTATGGGGTGATAAAACGGCGCGTTTTATTGGCGTTTTACTCATAGTCTTAGGTGTTTATTTTGGTTGGTTTTTGTTTAATCGAATTACATTGCTTTTTTACAGCGTTTTCCTTTTGGTTAGAACATTTTTTTATAAAAAAGAACAAGATATTTTTTGGCAAACGCCTATTTCATTGCAAGGTGTATTGGCTTATTTGATTTTGTAATGTGTGATTTTGTAATGCGGAATTTATTCCGCAATATGGAAATTTGCGGAATAAATTCCGCGCTACTTTTTATCTAATGGTTAATAGTGGAAAATGGAAAATATGAATATGACTAAAACAATATTGCTTTCAATTTTTTTGATGCTTTTCATTACGTCTGGAAAAGCTCAAATTGTTAAACCCATCTGGAGGGAAAGGGCTTTCACCTTTGGATTGGGCGGTACCTGGCAATTGCGCAAGGACAACCTATTTAGCCCACTTCAATACGAAGGTTTCGGTGGCGAAATGCACATGGGATATGAAGGCATCAGCGAAAAATGGTTCAAGCAATTGGACGTTTGGGGCAGTTTCAATATGTCCAAAACATACATTCCAAAAGGATATAACTACTCTGCTTATTTATTTAGAGCTGGCATATCCTACGCCGCAATGCACCGCGTTTTAGCTGATAATCAACGGTTTAAGTGGTATGTTGGCGGTTCTGTTTTTACCAATGGCAATGGACAATATTATTTGGCAAGCGTCAATAATATACTCAGTTATGATTTTCCAACAGGTATTGCAGCGGCAACGTATTTGCAAAAGCCATTTAGGTTTTGGCGTAGAAATCTTGTAGCTTCCACACAATTGACCCTGCCATTGGTGGCTTATAATTTGCGTCCGACATACATTGGTTTTTCAAACGAGGATTTCTTAAAAGCCCAAACAGGCGTTGTAGCCTTACCAAAACTACTACAACTTGATTGGCGGTGGTCGGTTGAGCTACCCCTCAGTAATCAGAACAAAATAAGGTTAACTTATCGTTGGGAATATCTCGATGATAAGCAAAAAGGACGTTTACAATTGGGCACACAAACCCTTTTGTTTCAAACTTTATTCAATATTCCTTTTCGGTCACGTTCAAAAACACTAAAATCATGAATAGAAAGGTCATTTTCAAGAAGATAATACCTCCCTTCCCGAAGATATCGGTATTTCTTACATCAACAGTATTTTTGCTCTTTTTACTCTTTTTACTCTTTTCAACAACATCATGTGAAAGGTTATTTGTTGAACCCAACCCAACGAATACACCTACGAGCAATTTTAATTATTTATGGCAAACCATTAACGACAAATACACCTATTTAGATTTTAAAAAAATCAATTGGGATTCTGTTAAAAACGTTTGGAAACCACGTGTTAGCGACACGATGAACGATGCGGTTTTGTTTCGAGTTTTGGACTCCATGTTGTATAATTTAAAAGACGGACACGTTAATCTATATGCATCTTTCAATTTATCGCGCAATTGGGAATGGTATCTCAATTATCCCGACAATTATGACCCTTATCTTATCGAAAGAAACTACTTAAGAGGTTTTCAACGCTATACAGGTCCATTGATTAATACATTTATGGACTCAAACCGTATTGGTTATGTGCGTTACAATAGTTTTTCAAGCAATATTTCTGATTTTGATATAGATGTTGTCATCAGCCGTTTCAAAAATACCAAGGGCATTATAATAGATGTGCGCAGCAATGGCGGTGGCGCAATTGATAATATTGATAAACTCGTCTCTCGTTTTACCAAAACAAAAACATTGGTTTGGCGCGAATCTGAAAAAAGTGGTACTGGCAGAACGGACTTCACAACTATTAAAGAAAAATATATAGAACCCGCAGGTTTGGCGCAATACACAAAGCCTGTTATCATTTTAACGAATAGACGATGTTATTCTGCCACGACTTTTTTTGTTGCGGCTATGTTGCGTTTGCCCAATGTCAAAGTAATAGGGGATTGGACAGGTGGCGGCGGCGGCGCACCGTCTTCGACACAATTGCCAAAAGGGTGGGTCTTGCGTTATTCTGCCACCCGCACACAGATGCCCGATGGTTTTGATATCGAAAACGGTACGCCGCCGACCATAAAACAAGATATGTTGAAAACGGATAGCGATAAAGGGTTTGATAGTATTTTAGAACGAGCGTTAAAAGAATTGAAATAATGGATAAACGGACATTTCTAAAAACGGTAACTGGTGCGACTATGGCTTTTTCTTTTGTAGAAGATGCCATTGCCAAAGTTGCTCATTTGTCGCCGATTGATTTGGCGCAAGACGAAAGCTTTTGGGCAACTATTCGTAAAGGTTTTCGCTTAAAACCTGATTACATCAATTTGGAAAATGGGTATTATTTGATGCAATCACAAGAGGTTTTGGAAGGATTTATTCAGAATGTGAGAGACATCAACTACGAAGCCTCCTATTATATGCGTACCCGTCAGTTCGATGAAAAAGCCGCCGTTTCTCGTCAATTGGCAGATATGTTGGGTTGTAGTGATAAAGAATTGATTATTACGCGTAATACCACAGAATCGCTTGATATGATTATTGCAGGAAAAGAATGGAAAGCAGGTGACGAGGCAATCATGGCGGCGCAAGACTACGGTGCAATGCTCGATATGTTTAAATTGCAAGCCAAACGTTATGGCATCGTAAATAAAGTGTTGTCGTTGCCCAATGACCCAAAAACCGATGATGAAATTGTGACCATGTATGAAAATGCCATAACGGATAAAACCAAATTATTGCTTGTCAGCCACATCGTCAACATCACAGGACAGATTTTGCCGATAAAGAAAATATGCGATATGGCGCACCGCAAAGGGGTAGAAGTTTTGGTGGATGGCGCACATGCTTTTGCGCATATTAACTTCAAAATCAATGATTTAGGTTGCGATTATTACGGCAGTAGTTTACACAAATGGTTGGGTTGTCCGTTGGGCGCAGGTCTTTTGTATGTCAAAAAAGATAAAATTGAAAAGCTGTGGCAGCTCTTTGGCGATATGGGTTACAAAGACGATGATATCCGCAAACTCAATCACACAGGCACACATCCTGTTCATACCGATTTAAGCATCAAAAATGCTATTGCCTTCCACAATAAAATTGGTATCGAGCGTAAGGAAGCCCGTTTGCGTTTTATTCAAAACTACTGGACGGATAAAGTACGCCATGTGCCAAACATCGTTTTGAACACATCCAGTGATAAAAAACGCTCTTGTGCGATTGCGAATGTGGGTATTGATACGATGAAACCTGCTGAATTAGCTAAAATGCTTTTGACCAAATATAAAATCTGGACGGTGGCTATTGACTATGCCAATGTCAAAGGCGTGCGTGTTACGCCACATGTTTATACTACTACAAACGAATTGGATGTTTTTGTCAAGGCTTTGACAGAAATTGCGGGAAAGTAAGTGATATAATTTTGAACACAGATTAGACTGATTTGTCTGATTTACGCTGAATTCTTTAATGAAAAGAAAAAAAATCAGCGTAAATCAGACAAATCAGTCCCATCTGTGTTCGAACAAAACTTTATAAAATGATAGCTAAAACACCAAAACCGCCTTATTACGCGGTCATATTTACAAACCTCCGTACTGAGGGGGATCACGGCTACGCCGAAACTGCCGATAGAATGGTTGAACTTGCTGAGACAATGCCTGGGTTTTTAGGCGTAGAATCAGCGCGCAATGAAGTCGGTATTACGGTCTCTTATTGGGCAGATTTAGAAGCTATTCGACATTGGAAATATCAAATGGAACACGTTGTAGCACGCGACAAAGGCAGAGAGTTTTGGTATCAATCTTTCAAAACTCGTATTTGTTTGGTTGAAAGAGATTACGGTTTTGAAAAATTATAGGATACGTTTGGGAAACTTTTTACATGCGAGCGTTGATTAGTTATGTTTGCGTCTCATAAGTATCGGATATTTTAAAAATATCCGATACTTGACTATAAAAATCTGAATCATTACCATTAGACATGCGGGAATCAAATTGCACACCCGCTGCCGTTACGCCAAAACGAAAAGCATTTTGATCATCATTGTAGGTATCGAAACCAATATTGATGAGGTCGGTAGCGACATTCAAATTGTCCCTTTCAGCTAATTCGCGCCGAATTTTGCTGGGTTCAGGGTCATACATATAACCCAAAATATAAATAGCAATGTCGTCATAAGCGACTTTGAACTCGGTTTTAAAAGGTGATTTCTTATAAGGCTGCGGACGGTGCATGATAAAATTATCTGCCACAGGTAAGCCATTCCAACACTCGTCGTCGGGTTGACCGTCAATTTTTGGTGGCTTTATTATGCGCGTTGCTTTGAGCGAAGGCTTAGGGTTTTTGACATATTTTGCGGTATCAGTCGTTGTGCTATTTTGTGTTTGGGCAATGGTTTTGTTGATTGAAAACAACAATAAAAAGGCAAAAATACTGAGGGGTATAAAAATGGTTGATTTCAGGTTGCAAAGCAAAGTTTTCATAACAGCTTGATTTTGAATGTTTTAAAATAAAATATTTTTTATAGCTTTGAGTTTTACTCAAAAAAAATTAACTTGCATAAAAATTTTAAATCTCTATAAACATGGTTGCAAGAGCAGAATTAAAGAAAAAAGAAAAAGTACAGAAAACTTATACACTTGACGAGTATCTCCGCCGAGAAGAGAAATCAGTGGACAAACATGAATTTTATAATGGACAAATTGTTAAAATGCCAAACGCCAAATTTTATCACAACTTAACATCAGGTAACGTTTCCGCAGCTATAAAAATAGCCGTCAAACTACTTTCAAAAAAATATTTAGTCCTTGGCGATGGTCAAAAAATATATATTGAATCTGAAAATATTTCTGTTTACCCTGACGGCTTAGTCATAAGCGAATCACCTATTTTCTACAAAGACCAAGAGTATTTATTGACAAATCCATTGCTCGTTGTCGAAGTTTTGTCTCGTGCTACTCAAGCCTATGACAAACAAGGTAAATTTGACCTTTATACTCACTTGCCGTCTTTTCACGAATATGTCTTGATTGACCCTAAAAAACATTTCGTTGAAACGCGATTTCGAGAAGAACCTGATTTATGGCGTATCAAGACAGAAAAAGATTCGAATCAATCTATTCTTTTACGTTCCTTGGGTGTTTCTATTTCTCTTGAAGATATTTATGAAAATGTTGTTTTTCCACAATTTAAGTCCACTCGTTAGTGGGCTTTTTTTTTACTCACAATGGGTTGTAATTCACCTGCTTCTATCGTTACTTTCAGAGATTCGGGTGTTTCGAATGAGAACTTTGTGGACTTTTTAGGTGTCGGAGTAGGTGT
>JAYTUQ010000059.1:0-10321 GCA_043744455.1 Saprospiraceae bacterium
AAGCACCAATTTGAAAATAGACATGTCTTGCGCTTCCACACCCGTTTGGGCATCAATCATGAGCAAAGCGACATCACATTCTTCAATGGCTTCGATGGCACGCATGACCGAATAAAACTCTAAATCTTCATGGACTTTTGCTTTTTTACGCATACCTGCGGTGTCCACGATGATGAATTCCTTGTCAAATTTGTTGTAATGCGTATGAATTGGGTCTCGGGTTGTACCAGCAATGTCCGTCACAATCGTTCTTTCTTCACCCATCAGTGCATTCAAAAGTGATGATTTTCCGACATTCGGTTGACCTAAAATGGCGAGTTTGGGCAACGTTGTTTCTAAAGGCTCAACATTTTCGATTTTTTCAGCCACCGAATCGAGTAAATCGCCTGAACCTGAACCAGAAATAGAAGCGATGAAAAACACTTCCTCGAAACCAAGACTCCAAAATTCATTGGCAGCCATTTGTAAGGTCGGATTATCCACCTTATTAACCGCTAAAATCACAGGTTTGCGGGTGCGTCGCAGCATTTCGGTAATGTCCTCGTCAAGGTCAGTGAGGCCCGTTGTGGCATCTACCATAAAAACAATGACATCTGCCTCTTCCAAAGCCAAACGGACTTGGGTACGGATTTGCGTCTCGAACACATCGTCTGAACCTTCGACAAAACCACCTGTATCAACGACCTTAAATTTTTTCCCATTCCATTCCGTAAGACCGTATTTGCGGTCGCGTGTCACGCCCGAAACATTGTCAACGATGGCTTCCCGTCCACCGACGAGGCGATTGTAAAAAGTAGATTTGCCCACATTTGGGCGACCGACTATGGCGACTATATTTCCCATTTATTCAGTTATTGGTTTTTCTATTTTAGTAAACGATATGTTCACTTTTGAAAAACGCCGCAAATTTAGTAAAATAATGTGGTGATTTGGGTGTTTTGGGGAAATATACTGAGGGGGTGATTTTTAAAATTGAACTAAAAACGCCTTCCAACAAATATTGAAAGGCGTTTTTTTGAAACTTGGTATCAAAGTCTTAGCGTTTTTCTTAATTCATATCATTGATATTCTGTTTTTCAACCGACGAGCTATTTTAACATCTTCAACGAGCGCATCAATGTCTTCTTGACTTGCTTGGCTTCGCATCGTCGCTTCTTTGTAAGTCAAATAATTCAGTAGTTTTTGAATATCGTCAATATTGAGATACGGCGATAAGCGAATGAGTATTTCTTTATCTGTTCTTTCGATAGTCATTTTTGATATTTTTATTAACAAAAATAGGTATTTACATGAGATTTAGCAAAAGCTTTTTTTAAAATTTAGTAAAATAGTTTTTGTCAAAAATTGTTTGAGCAATGCTGAAAACATGAAAAAGTAGTTTATTTGTATAAAAATATGGATAAAGAATGATTTTACACAAACAAGTAGCTTACGAAACTGCCGTCAAACGATTGGAAACAATCAGCGATGCACCCGAAGGAACACCCGAAAGTGACGAAGCCGATACCTTAGCAACGCTCATAGAAGCCTACGAAGAAGCCCATTTTCCAATCGGTTTGCCACATCCTATTGAAGCCATTAAAATCAGAATGTCGGAATTGGGTTTGAAAAACAAAGACCTTGTGCCGATTATCGGCTACGACAGCCGTGTGAGTGAAGTGTTAAATGAAAAAAGGAAACTGAGGCTTGATATGATTCGCGCTTTGCATAAAATGCTGCATATTCCGCTTGAAGTGTTGGTTCAGGATTATTAAAAACTAAGAACTTTAATTTTTTATTTATTTTTGTATAAAATTTAAGAAAAATGTCAACAGCACAATTGAAAAATGATTTGCATCGCTTAATTGTTGAAACAGATGAACCGTCGGTTTTAGCAATGGTCATCGCCTACTTCAAAAAATTACGTCAAAGTGAAGATTTGGATGAATTGACCCAAGAACAAAACTTAGAGCTTGAGTTAGCTATTGAGGAAACATATCACGAAGAAAACCTTATTGACCATGACATCGTGATGAAAAGATATGACAAATGGTTAAAAGAATAAGGTGGAATCTGAAAGCCATCAAACAGATGGACGATTTCGTTGATTACTATGATAAACAACATTCCTTTCAAACGGCTCAAAAATTTATTAAAGCGGTTGATTCAAAAATTGAATTACTAAAAAAACAACCTTTGATTGGACGAAAAGTGCTGACAATGAAAACTATCCGTTTCATAATCGTTGACGATAAAAGGCGTATGTACTATCGTGTACATGGTTCAACGATTTTTATTACTGCTTTTTTTGATACACGTCAAAACCCAAATAAAAGACCTTATTAAAATCATTATAAAAAACGCCTTTCGATGTTAATCGAAAGGCGTTTTAATTTATTGAAAATCAAAAACTTACACCAGTTCAGCTTGCGCTTTTAGGATGCCACTTTTGATTAAATATTCACCGATTTGAACCGCATTTGTTGCAGCACCTTTGCGAAGATTGTCCGCCACAATCCACATATTCAATGATTTTGGCTGCGATTCGTCGCGACGAAGGCGACCGACAAAGACTTCATCACGATTGTGCGCGTCCAAAGGCATCGGATATTTAAAATTGGCAACATCGTCAACGACGATAATCCCCTCAGTATTTTCAAGGATTTGGCGCAATTCAGCGAGGTCAAACTCGTTTTCAAACTCCAAATTTACGGATTCAGAATGTCCACCAACGACAGGAATACGAACGGTTGTTGCTGTTACACGAATCGAATCATCGCCCATGATTTTATTGGTTTCTTTGACCATTTTCATCTCTTCTTTCGTGTAACCGTTGTCGAGAAATACATCAATATGAGGGATGACGTTTTTGTCAATTTGGTATTTATAAGCCATTTCGCCATCAAAAATGCCATTTCTTTCATTTTCCATCTGTTGAACCGCTTTCACGCCCGTGCCCGTAACCGATTGATATGTCGAAACAACAACTCTTTTGATTTTATATTTATCGTGCAAAGGTTTCAAAGCAACCACCATCTGGATGGTTGAACAGTTTGGATTGGCGATAATTTTATCTTCTGCGGTCAAAACTGAAGCGTTTACTTCTGGAACGACCAATTTCTTCGTTGGATCCATCCGCCAAGCCGACGAATTGTCAATAACCGTTGTGCCGACTTCTGCAAATTTGGGTGCCCATTCTGTTGACGTACTGCCACCCGCCGAAAAAATGGCAATGTCAGGACGCATCTCAACGGCAGTCGCCAAACCAACAATAGAAAAAGACGCTCCTTTATACGTGATAGTTTTGCCAATGCTTCTTTCCGATGCGACAGGAATTAATTCTGAAACGGGGAAGTTGCGCTCTTCCAACACTTTTAACATTTGAGTGCCAACCAAACCTGTGGCACCGACGACTGCTACTCTCATTTTTTAGTTGAATTTAAATAATTGATAAAAAATTGGTAAAAACCTAAAATTTGTGGCGGCAAAATTACGTCAAATATTTATCTCCGTTCTCAAAAAAAATGTATGTTTGTCTTGATGATTCATAAGCTATTGAACTTACAGAACTTACAACGATGCATACACCCTATTTTAAACCTAATTCCTACTATTTTCTTGTCTTTTGCCTCTTTTTACTGAGGGGGGGTGTTTTTGGGCAACCAATTTCTACTGCTCAACCATACGATATTATCATTAGCGAATTTATGGCTGATCCAACGCCTTCACGCGGACTTCCTGAAGTTGAATACATTGAACTTTATAATCGAAGTAGTAAATACTTTAATTTGAAGGATTATAGAATCATGAATGGTAAGGATACAACGCTACTGCATAGTGATACTGTAGCGCCAAAGAAATATAAAATTATTTATAAAAAGACATCAGGCATTAGTTTTACAAAATTTGGCGCAGAGAAAGTCCATGAAGTGACAAAAATGAGCAGTTTAACCAATTCAAAAGACTCATTTTATCTCATTTCAAATAAAGATACTGTGATTGATGCAGCAACTTATGATTTGAATTTGTACCAAGATTCTAAAAAAGCCATAGGTGGTTATTCTTTTGAACGAATCAATATTGATACGCCTTGTAACCCCTTGGGATGGATGGCATCAAATAACCCCAATGGTGGGACACCAGGAGCAGTAAACTCCAATCCAACTCTTTTAGTTGACAATTTACCTTTAGAAATTGATAGATATTATTTAAAAGACAACGACAAAGTTGTGGTGGTTTTCAATAAAAGTTTAGGTAGAAATCAGTTTTCAAATAACACGAATTATCAAGTAATACCCTCTAATAATACAATCGAGACAGTAACAATAAATAACTCAATTCTTTTCAATGCGATACAATTTAAATTTAGTTCTTCTCTAAAAGATAGCTTTAGACTGGTTATTGGTTCAAATATTAAAGATTGCATTAATTCAAGCCATTTAATAAAGCCCGAGACCCTATTGATTAAAAAAACTGAAACATTGGCACTTAAAGACCTGATTATCAATGAAATATTAACAAATCCTGAAACAGGAGGAAGCCGCTTTATTGAATTGTATAACAAGTCAAACAAAGTTTTTGATATAATTAATTTGAAAATTGGAGACGATGTAACACCTACTAACAATATAAAAGTCAATACCAATATGCTCATTTTTCCGAACGAGTATATTGTACTTACCAATAACCCTTTTTACATTCAAAATCGTTATCGTGCAAGAGCATTTCGAAAAAATATATTGTCTCAAAAGTTGCCCGCATGGAACGATAACAGTGATATTGTTTTTCTGTCTTATAATAACGTCCTGCTCGACAGTTTCACCTACAAAAAATCATGGCACAATCCCCTTATCGCCAATACTGAGGGGGTATCATTAGAGCGGATAAACCCCAACAAACCTTCAAGTGATGCATCAAATTGGCAATCTGCGGCGCAAACGGCGGGGTATGCGACGCCTGGACGACAAAATTCGCAGTATAAAATTTCAGATTCTACATCAAAATCTACTCAATCAAGACGGATATTTGAATTGGACAAAAAAACTTTTTCACCTGATAGTGATGGTTTCGACGATTTTCTCACCCTCAATTATAGCTTCGATAAATCAGGCAATGTTGCATCTATCTTTATTTTTGATGATAAGGGAAGACGTGTTAAAACATTGATAAACAATGCATTACTATCGGTGGAAGGCAATATAATTTGGCAAGGCGATACAGATGAAGGGTTGAAAGTTCGACAAGGCATTTATATTCTATCTATTGAGTGGGTTAGCCCGATGGGAAAAGTAGAGAGAGAAAAATTAGCTTGTTATGTTGCAGGTCGTTTATGATTTTTTGATATAAGTTTAGTGACTTAACGTTTTTTTCTAATTTTGCAAAAAGGATAGAAATGTTCGAATACCGTTCAAATAAAAAAAAGCTCTTCCAACTTATAGTCAGTTTGGTATTGATTGTAGGTGCGCTTTTATGTATCATTCAACCGGAGTATCATGCTTTACGGGTGTTTACGCGTTTTGCACCCCAAATTACGGTAAGCTACTGGCTTTTGGGCTTAGGTTTTTTAGCTATAAAAAATGCGCGATTAACCATGGTTTCGTTTATTTGTAGCGGTTTTTTATGCTTATTTTTGAAAGGTATGTCTGACTCTAATGTTGAAAAACCTTTACAAACGACAGCACTTAATATCAGTATAGCTCAAATCAATCTTTCTTTGAGTAATGGTAGTTATCAAGAGACAATAGAATCCATAAAAAAAACAGCGGCAGATGTGTTGTCAATTCAAGAGGTTAACTTTGATTGGAGTCATAAACTAAAAGATTCATTATCAATCCTTTATCCATTTAATAGCCGTATCGAGCGGGCAGATGTTTACGGTATTGAACTGTATTCCAAATATCCTTTTGTTACGAGTGATACTTTTTATAGCGAAGACATACCCAATTTGATGATAAGTTTGAAAAAATCGCCCACCAGTCGCTCTATTTATATTGTTAGTACCTATATCGCACCACCCTTGTTTTCCGAAGCTTATCAAACGATGCAAAAACAAATGCATCTTATTGCTGAACATGTAAAATGTATCACTGCTCCTCTTATAACTGTGGGTGAATACAATATCGAAGCTTCTTCTTTGGAAATGCAGCGATTCAGACAAGAAGCAGGATTGTTGAATAGCCGCCGCGGATTTCGTCCTTCTCGAACGGATGGCAAATTCGATTTAACCGAAGTACCGACTGACCATATCTTTTTTACACCTCAACTGCAATGTATTTATTTCGAAACCATTATTGGTTCGCACAATGAGCATTTAGGGATTAAAGGAATTTTTCAACTTTCAAACACTTTGACCAATGTTGAAAAAAAGAATTGAAAGCTTCGGCTATGCTTTTAAAGGCATAACGACACTTTTTAGAACTCAAACCAATGCCCGTATTCATTTAGTTGTATTCATCGTTGTTTTAGTTGCAGGTTTTTTTTTCAAACTCAATTTAACAGAATGGGGTCTAATAGCCTTGACAAGTGCCGCCGTTTTGGCAGCCGAAGCCATGAATACAGCCATTGAATTTGTCGTTGATTTGGTATCCCCTCAGTATCATGACCTCGCAGGCAAAGCTAAAGATGTGGCTGCTGCTGCTGTTTTACTAACCGTTTTGGGGGCTGTAATAGTCGGTTTCCTTATTTTTTTTCCAAAAATCTTAGAATTTTTACAATAAATCCTTAAATTTTTGCCACCATTTTACATTAAGTAGAACGTAGACATTAAAAGTTATATGGAGAAAGTACAAGAGATTGAAAATGAGTTACTTAGCTGTCTCTATACCTTTTACGCTCTTCTCACTACGCCTTAAACAATTTTATTGCAAAACTCCTAAAACCAAAAATGTAAAATTTTTCGTAAGTAAACATAAAGTACAAACAAAAACGAGCTTTGGAAATACCATTTTCAATGAATTTATCTGTTATCATACCGACACTTAATGAGGCGGAAAATATCGCTACACTCATCCAGTTTTTGAAAAACAATGGTGATAACCGTTTGTTAGAAATCATCGTCGTTGACGCTGAAAGTTCAGACGATACAGTTAATATAGCTCGTTCTCACGGTGCAAAAGTCATTGTTTCGTCAAAACGAAGTCGGGCTATGCAAATGAATATGGGTGCAAAAGAATCCACTGGCGATATCCTGTATTTCATCCATGCAGATTGTACGCCGCCTACTTCTTTTTTAGACGACATCGAACGGTCTGTTACTGAGGGGTATCCTATTGGTTGTTACCGCTTTCGTTTTGATAATCAAAGTTTTATACTGCGTATAAATGCCTACTTCAACCGATTTGAACCGCTTTGGTGCCGCGGTGGTGATGAAACTTTATTTATCAAAAAACATACTTTTGAACTACTAAATGGCTTTGATGAGCGTTTTTGTATTATGGAAGAATATGATTTCATCAAACGTGCGCGAACCGTTTTCCCGTTCAAAATCATCCCAAAATACGCCGTTGTATCTGCTCGAAAATACGAAACAAACTCGTGGTTAAGGGTACAATTTGCCAACATGATGGCATTCAATATGTTCCGTTTCGGCGTACCTTCTGAAAAAATAGCGCGTACGTATCGCCAATTGTTGAATTATCGCTAAACAATATCCTAATCTCTTATACTTCAAACATTTAGGAACATGAATGTTCTTTAAATGCCGTATCATTTATCTAAATAAATGTGGAAAACTTGTGCACAAGTCTACAAAAGCATGTGATTAATGCAATTAAAATGTGGATAAGCCTATTTTAAATTGTTAAAAACTGTGGAACATTTGTTTATAAAATATGAAGAATTAACCTTAAAAGAGAATCAGAACCTGCCAAAATTGGGTAACTTTGCACCCGAAAAATAAGTTTCAGACAATCCAACAGATTAAAAAAAGCCTATTTGTATGACGATTAAATATTACGGACATTCTTGTTTTGGCATCGAAGTTGACAACAAACATCTCCTTTTTGACCCTTTTATTTTGGGCAATGAATTAGCAAAAGATATTGATATTCAATCTATTCCATGTGATTATATGCTTATTTCGCATGGACATTCCGACCACATCGCCGATGCAGAAGCCATAGCCAAACGGACAGGATGTAAAGTGATTTGCGCTTATGAAATCCATACGTGGCTCAATGCCAAAGGGGTGACAAATACGCATCCTATGAACATAGGTGGTTCTTATGCGTTTGATTTTGGCACAGTGAAATGTGTCGTTGCGCAACATTCATCAAGTTTACCCGACGGCACTTATGGCGGCAATCCCATGGGTTTTGTCGTTGATACGTCTGAGGCTTGTTTCTATTTTGCAGGAGACACGGCTTTGACGCTTGATATGCAGTTGATACCAATGACTTGCACAGCGTTGGGTTTTGCGATTCTGCCCATCGGCTCAAACTTTACGATGGACTATCACGATGCGGTTATTGCTTCTGATTTTATTCAATGTAATACCATTATCGGTTGTCATTATGATACTTTTGGTTATATCAAAATTGACCATGATGAAGCCATAAAAGCCTTTGAAGCCGAAGAAAAACAGTTGATTTTGCCAAATATTGGCGGCGAATTACAATGGGGTTAAATCTTTTAATGGATAATGGATAGTTTCAAAGAATTAGGTTTAGTATTGGTCACTGTTCCGACTTATGGAGTATTTATTTTGCTCGAATTATATTTAAGCAATCGTCAACATCGCGAAACACCTTTGTATTCGTTTCGCGATTCATTGACTAATTTGTATTTAACAGTCAGTCAAATGATCGTTGACGCTTTAACAAGACGAGTACCTACTTATTTGGCATTCAATTACTTATACCAATATCATTTTTTTCATATAGAAAATAAAATTTGGTATTGGTTCTGGATTATCGTCTTGCAAGACTTCTTTTTTTATTGGATTCATCGCACCGAACATTCTATCCGCCTTTTTTGGGCAGTACATGTGACACATCATTCGTCAGAACATTTCAACTTGTCGGTTGGGTTTAGGTCATCGGTTTTAGAGCCATTGTATCGGTTTATTTTCTATTTGCCTTTACCTCTTTTAGGTTTTGATGCGTTGGATATTATGCTGTCGTTTTCGATTACCCAAATTTATGGTTTGCTCGTGCATACGCAATACATTAAGCGCATTCCTGTTTGGGAGTGGATATTTGTCACCCCCGCGCATCATCGGGTGCATCATGGCTCCAATGTTCGCTACCTCGACCGCAATATGGGTATGTGTTTTATAATATGGGACAAAATGTTTGGCACTTACCAAGCAGAACTGCCCGAAGAACCTGTCCAATATGGTTTGGTAACGAAAAAAGATTTGAAAGGTCCTGTAAAAGTCATTTTTCATGAATTTATAGATATTTGGGATGACTTTTATGTCAAACATCGAAACTTACCCCTCAGTATAAAGTTGAAATATGTCTTTGCGCCACCCGGTTGGAGTCACGATGGCTCAACTCAAACGGCTGATGAACTGCGAGAAGCGGCGGGTATAAAGTAAAAAATACGCGACGTTCAGGAAACTTCAGAAGTTTCTTAAACATATTTTTAATTATATTTAAAGCCTTCAAAACACAGATTTTAAGAAAAAATAGATAAAAAATCATAACTATAAAATGGGCAAAATCATTGCAGTCGCCAACCAAAAAGGTGGCGTAGGAAAAACGACAACAGCCATCAATCTGGCAGCCGCATTGGCGGTATTAGAAAAAAAGGTGTTGTTGGTAGATTGCGACCCGCAAGCAAACGCCTCTTCGGGTGTCAACGTTTTTGCATCTGCGGAAAATTATACGATTTACGATTGTCTCATCAATGGGGATGACCCACACGATGCCATTATGGAGACCGAAACGCCTAATTTATTCCTCCTACCCTCTTCCATTGACCTTGTTGGGGCAGATATTAAGCTGGTCGCCATGGAAAAAAGGGAGTTTGTACTGAGGGGGGTCTTAGAAAAAGTGCGCGACGAATATGATTATATTTTTATAGATTGTTTACCGTCACTCGGTCTTGTCACCGTCAATTCACTTGTTGCCGCGGATTCTGTACTCATACCAGTCCAATGCGAAGTCTTTTCATTGGAAGGTTTGGTCAAATTGAAAAACACCATCAATTTAGTCAAAAAGAACTTAAATCCTAAACTTGAAATCGAAGGACTTTTGTTATCAATGTACGATTCACGTTTACGCCTTGCCAATCTGATTGTAGATAAAGTGCGTGAACACGCCAAAGACTACGTTTTTGAGACCATCATTCACCGTTCATCCCGTTTGGCAGAAGCACCCAATGCACACAAACCCATCAT
>JAYTUQ010000060.1:0-35429 GCA_043744455.1 Saprospiraceae bacterium
CAAGATTATGAATCCGAAGAAAAACTCAAAGAAGCCGTCGAAACTATCATTAAAAAATTCGATTCAAAATACACGATTACTTTCTATTGAATACTTAACCGCACCATTTTGGAATTGAAACTTGAGAAATATGGTTTGTCTGATGTCCAATTGGAGCTTTTAACCGCACCATTTTGGAATTGAAACAGGATATTGTGCCTAATGATTGTGATGGGTTCAGATCTTTTAACCGCACCATTTTGGAATTGAAACTCAACAGGATGGGTCGCCTCATTAACTTGGTAATATGCTTTTAACCGCACCATTTTGGAATTGAAACTAATTAGTAACCTATACTTTAGTGAATTTGATACGCTTTTAACCGCACCATTTTGGAATTGAAACTTAATCCTTGATGGCCAAGAAGGACGCCAATCAAACTCTTTTAACCGCACCATTTTGGAATTGAAACTTGAACATCAAGCGTCCGAAAGTATCCTGCGGAGTCTTTTAACCGCACCATTTTGGAATTGAAACGCATCAGAAACTTTTAACGGCGCAAGCAGCTATACAGTCTTTTAACCGCACCATTTTGGAATTGAAACGTGGGTGAGCGATATGGAAGCCAAAGCAGAGGCTGCGCCTTTTAACCGCACCATTTTGGAATTGAAACTTTATGACGGTTTTGCAAGGCAGTCAAACCATCCAACCTTTTAACCGCACCATTTTGGAATTGAAACAGAAATGGTTCTGAAAGGTTGGAGCGATGAGCAAATCTTTTAACCGCACCATTTTGGAATTGAAACACGATATTGTGCTGAGGTTACCGCCACGCAAATTGCACTTTTAACCGCACCATTTTGGAATTGAAACATTAGGCATTCGTCTAAGTACCGAATTTGCACCAAAGCTTTTAACCGCACCATTTTGGAATTGAAACATGATGCACAACTCCAAGGGGCTAAATCTGCACGCGCTTTTAACCGCACCATTTTGGAATTGAAACAAGTTTCCAAACCTTAACTGGGCACGGGTTATTTAACTTTTAACCGCACCATTTTGGAATTGAAACCTATTTTAAACCAGCTTTCAGGTTCGCACTCATGATACTTTTAACCGCACCATTTTGGAATTGAAACGTTATTCTGTAAATCATACAAATACACTTTGGCTTCGTCTTTTAACCGCACCATTTTGGAATTGAAACGTTCCTAAATCTCTATCCGGGCACGGTGTTCAGTTGCTTTTAACCGCACCATTTTGGAATTGAAACAAAAAGAGAAATTTTGGAAGCGATTGACTTCCCGAACTTTTAACCGCACCATTTTGGAATTGAAACAAGACAAAACCTTTTCAAAGGCTTGGGAATGACAGAACTTTTAACCGCACCATTTTGGAATTGAAACTCGCTTATTCCGATTTGTCGGCAAACGTGGGTGAAACTTTTAACCGCACCATTTTGGAATTGAAACCGTATTTCTTCTTCTGTGATGTAAAATTTTTTAACCCCCTTTTAACCGCACCATTTTGGAATTGAAACAATCGTAAGGCACATCATAAGACTTAAACCGCCCTTCTTTTAACCGCACCATTTTGGAATTGAAACATAATGGAAGCGTTACAAAACGCAAAGTACAATTTAGCTTTTAACCGCACCATTTTGGAATTGAAACCCCAATAAGCAACACACGCCAACCCCACAAAAGCCACTTTTAACCGCACCATTTTGGAATTGAAACGCTATCCCCATTCTTTTCTAATTCGTCCGCTAATCTCTTTTAACCGCACCATTTTGGAATTGAAACTTAAGTCTGCTACTCCTGCCAATACGCCCTCTGCTTTTCTTTTAACCGCACCATTTTGGAATTGAAACATAACTTGTTTTGTTTTAACAAGTTCATTAAAATACCTTTTAACCGCACCATTTTGGAATTGAAACATTTCTCCTGTCTCTATATCTGCGACTTCAACTATCCACTTTTAACCGCACCATTTTGGAATTGAAACATAGTATTATTAGTAACAATTGTAGCACTATCAGACCTTTTAACCGCACCATTTTGGAATTGAAACTAGCAGAGGCAAAAGAAGCATTTGAAGAACTCATTGCCTTTTAACCGCACCATTTTGGAATTGAAACGTGTTGATGGAACAACATTGCGAATAGAACATATTAGTCTTTTAACCGCACCATTTTGGAATTGAAACTGTGAGTTACCGTCCAGTCGTCCACCGCCACGTAGTTCTTTTAACCGCACCATTTTGGAATTGAAACAATTTGACGGTTTTTGTAAAATTCAATTCGTCAACTCTTTTAACCGCACCATTTTGGAATTGAAACTTGCCTACGTTGGCATTATTACCAAATGCTTGAAATGCTTTTAACCGCACCATTTTGGAATTGAAACTTGCAAGGAGTACAAGGTTCGGCAACGGGCGCAGCAGCTTTTAACCGCACCATTTTGGAATTGAAACCAAAAATAAAGATGCAGTAAGCAGACTGGATAAAAGCTTTTAACCGCACCATTTTGGAATTGAAACGCCCTAATCATGTGTGCCGATTACTTGAAGCCCATACCTTTTAACCGCACCATTTTGGAATTGAAACGTAGAATCAGTACGTGACCACTCCCACTTTTCGATTTCTTTTAACCGCACCATTTTGGAATTGAAACACTCCTCTTGGCAGCAGCATAATCAAGGACTTCTTTCTTTTAACCGCACCATTTTGGAATTGAAACTCTATTATGCCAAATCCGTACAATTCTAAAAGCCTTCTTTTAACCGCACCATTTTGGAATTGAAACTTAAATATACGCAAATGAATGACATAATCAAACAAGACTTTTAACCGCACCATTTTGGAATTGAAACTTGAAAAGGTCGCCAACTTGAAAAATATACGCCGTTCTTTTAACCGCACCATTTTGGAATTGAAACATTGTTGATGAATTGCTCGAAAGCGTAAGGAAGAACTTTTAACCGCACCATTTTGGAATTGAAACTCTTAAATAAAATAAGCACCGTTGCACCCCCGATGTACTTTTAACCGCACCATTTTGGAATTGAAACAATATTATCTACTTGCTTTGCTGCAAAGTGATTGTGGCTTTTAACCGCACCATTTTGGAATTGAAACAATTCGGTTTACCCCATGCCCCATGCCAGTACCAGGCTTTTAACCGCACCATTTTGGAATTGAAACTCGCTTTTTATGCCGTCATAGAAGCTCAAACGGCTCTTTTAACCGCACCATTTTGGAATTGAAACTAAAAAAATAAATCACTGAGTGTTGCTTGCCTATCTTCTTTTAACCGCACCATTTTGGAATTGAAACTGTGTGACGAAGCCTTGATATTATTTTCTCAAAATGCTTTTAACCGCACCATTTTGGAATTGAAACGGTATTTCGGTGGCGGCTATTCGCCAAGCGTACCTGACTTTTAACCGCACCATTTTGGAATTGAAACAAAATGCCGCATTAGAAGCTGCAATGGAGGATTTAACCTTTTAACCGCACCATTTTGGAATTGAAACTTGAAATTATTATTTATGTTAATGAGAAAAATTTGTTCTTTTAACCGCACCATTTTGGAATTGAAACTGCGGTTTTAGCTGCTTAATGCCATTTGTAAACGTCTTTTAACCGCACCATTTTGGAATTGAAACAATTCTAAAAAGTTAGATGGTGTCACAACGGGTCTGCCTTTTAACCGCACCATTTTGGAATTGAAACAGTTTTAAATTGAATGTTACTTTGCTTTTAATATTCTTTTAACCGCACCATTTTGGAATTGAAACTTGATTATTTACGGACGATGTTTGATGGCAATATACGCTTTTAACCGCACCATTTTGGA
Source organism: Saprospiraceae bacterium (assembly GCA_043744455.1). Classification (GTDB taxonomy): domain Bacteria; phylum Bacteroidota; class Bacteroidia; order Chitinophagales; family Saprospiraceae; genus JAAFJT01. The sequence continues at coordinate 3,840 of JAYTUQ010000060.1, forward strand.
ATTGAAACACTCCAACAAAATTACAAACGTAGCGAACGGCACAGCTTTTAACCGCACCATTTTGGAATTGAAACAGTTCTGGCAGTCTAATGGCTGCATCAGGCTTTCGTACTTTTAACCGCACCATTTTGGAATTGAAACAGTAAAAGTAAAAGCGTTGAACTATGAGCGCAATAGCCTTTTAACCGCACCATTTTGGAATTGAAACATAAAACAGATGTTGCAGGACTTACAAAACAGCTGCTTTTAACCGCACCATTTTGGAATTGAAACTTAGGTGTATTGTTTTTAATGAAATCAATTGCAGTACTTTTAACCGCACCATTTTGGAATTGAAACATGATAAGGGTAATCCAACTAACTTGTGGATTGATTTCTTTTAACCGCACCATTTTGGAATTGAAACGCAGTTTGCTTAGGATTAATGCTACGGAACTCTTCTTTTAACCGCACCATTTTGGAATTGAAACAAGTCTGATGGTTTGGTTTATCCACATTTATTGCGGCCTTTTAACCGCACCATTTTGGAATTGAAACATATCTAAACCTAATCGGATAGACGACATTTTTTTCTTTTAACCGCACCATTTTGGAATTGAAACACCAAAAGTTCGTCTCCAATCAGTACACCACTGACCTTTTAACCGCACCATTTTGGAATTGAAACGAGGTTAGCCCTTTTACCTGTGACATTTTTGTCAGACTTTTAACCGCACCATTTTGGAATTGAAACTTGCATTTAGACTGAATGAAGATGCGACAACGGCACCTTTTAACCGCACCATTTTGGAATTGAAACTGCAATGCAAAGCATGAAAATAAAACCTCAAAACATCTTTTAACCGCACCATTTTGGAATTGAAACATTTCTCTGTTGATTGTCCATTGTTCAATCAATTCGTCTTTTAACCGCACCATTTTGGAATTGAAACATGTCTTTGTGTTCATATACTTCGGTTTCGGTTTGACTTTTAACCGCACCATTTTGGAATTGAAACTTAGTATCAATACGCACACAATCACCCGCCGCATTTCCTTTTAACCGCACCATTTTGGAATTGAAACAAATCTCCGATGCACAAATTCGCTGCCTTGCTTTTCTTTTAACCGCACCATTTTGGAATTGAAACATCTTAATGTCAACCTGTTTAGCCTTTTCAAATAGTCCTTTTAACCGCACCATTTTGGAATTGAAACATGAAGCTATCCAAGCTGTTGATGAGATTTTGCGTCTTTTAACCGCACCATTTTGGAATTGAAACAGTCGTAGCCTTGTAAGCTACCCTTTTCTTTTTTCGCTTTTAACCGCACCATTTTGGAATTGAAATCTTAATTAAAAGCTATTCAACATGCAAGTAACAATCCCTTTTAACCGCACCATTTTGGAATTGAAACTTTTGTACAGTATAGTACAGTACACGCACAAGCACTAGCTTGAAAAGACACCCGAGGGATGCATTAAACAAATGAAATACGATGGGCTTTTCTTCTCTGCCATATATTCCCAAGCCTATTTTTGTGCCTCTTCTTTGCATAATGGCTTAAAAATTTAGTTTCTTAAAAATTGATTATTAAAACCCTAAAAGGTATAATACAATATAAAAAAAACGCCATAACTAATTGATTTCCAACTAAACATTCTCAAATAGTTTGAAAAAAACAGCCTTGTCTTGCTGAATATTTGTATTAATCAGCGTAGATTTCGCTTTATTTTACAACAATCTGGTAACATGGAGAAAATTAAAATTTTGGTCGTTGAAAGCCAAAAAACTATTGCACGTGACTTAGCAAGTTTATTGACTTCGTGGGATTATCAAGTCGTCGGTGCCTGCGGTACGGAAGAGGAAGCCCTCAAAATTTTCAAAGGCGAAGAACCTGATATGGTATTGGTGGACATTCAACTTTTGGGATTCATGGATGGTATTACATTGATTGAACGTTTCAATACGATTCGGCAAATTCCAATTGTCTATTTGACCGCCCAAGCCGATTTACAAACCGTCGAACGTGCCAAAGCCAGTAGTCCTGCCGCTTATTTGGTCAAACCTTTCGACGAACGCTCCTTGCAAATCAGTTTGGAATTGGCATTTGATACTTTCGAGAAATATCAGATTCAACAAATACAAGCCGCCGAACCCACTAAAAAAATGGCAAACGAAGTCAAACTGAGTGCTGAAACTATTCTGGCGTATAATGGCTCTATCTTCATCAAACAAAACTTCCGTTTTGTCAAATTAATCACCCATGAATTGGTGTATATCGAAGCCTCGCGGACGTATTCGTATTTGCATACCACGCAACAGCGTTACGTGGTGCGGCAACCATTAGTAGCTATTTTGGAGAAACTACAACTCAAGGAAATCATCCGCGTACATCGGTCTTATGCGATTAATATGAAGAACGTTTTGGAGTTCAACGACGACGAAATTACTATTTCAAACGGCAAGATTATACCATTTACGCCTGCTTATCGCAATGATTTTTTAAAGAATTTTAGTGTTCTCTAATATACAAGTTTTATATTAATTCATCCATCAAGCCAAAGATTTATGCGTATAATAATGGGTTAAAACCTTTGAAATTGAGTTATGAATACGTTGTGAGTCGTTAAAACTGAACTAGTTTGATGGATGGATTTAAGGCAGTTTATAACTGTTTTTATGAAACAAATGCCATTTTTTAAAGATTTCAACCCACCATTTGCATTACTTTTTAATGGTAGAGAAAACATAAAAAGTATTTTAGGCGTATACAAAAAACATAACCGCCAGCTACATTAAAATGCATTTTAGGAACTAATTGTCCAAAGCCTACATATTAAAGAGGTATTTTTGAGGCATTAGCTGCTCGTTATAAACGTAAAGCAAACCTGTAACATACTTTTGAGGGGCAATTACTACAAACATTACTATAGAACAGAATGAGTAAAAATACTATGATACTACGCACATCTCATTTCAAATAAATTGGTAACTATTTTTTATCCTATTAGTGCAGACAACTGACACAATAAGGCTATTGCTATTTCAAAAAGTAAGTCCATGATATTTGAATCCCTTTCAACAAGAACATGTTTATTTTTACTGAGAATTCCATGTGTTTGTAACACATGAACGGCGAAGCCTTACGATTACCTTACCTTTTACAAAAAATGATATACTTTGATGAACTGTCGCTTAATATTATTGGGATTACTGCTTTTTATGAGTTCTTGCATTCCTTATAAAGATTTAATTCTATTCAGAAGGGCAGAAACGCCTTTACCAGATTTGCCTCCAAGTAGCGTTTCTAAAATTACCGATTTGCTGATTCAGCCCAACGACGCGCTATCTATTACAGTCAACAGTCTAGACCCAACCTTAGCTGAGCCTTTTAATCTCATAGACAGGCGCAACGGGGGGCAAGTTAATGCCGAATCACCCTTAGCCAGTTTTTTGGTGGACAGCAACGGTGACATCAGTTATCCTGTTTTGGGTAAAATCCAAGCTGCTAAAAAGACGATTCCACAGTTGCGCGATACACTCATAATGCGGCTCAAACCGTACATTAGGGACCCCTCAGTAAATATTCGTCGAGTCAATTTCCACATCACTGTTTTGGGTGAGGTAACAAAAGCAGGGACTTATACCATCTCATCAGAGCGCGTGACCCTTTTGGAAGCCATCGGCATGGCGGGTGATTTTACGCCTTACAGCGATCGCCAACGGGTTTTGGTCGTGCGAGAAGAAAATGGCAAAGTGACGTCAACAAAAATAGATTTGCAAACACCCAATTTTTTTACCTCGCCTTACTATTTTTTGCATCAAAACGATGTCGTTTATATTGACCCTAAAAAGAGCAAAAAAGGGTCATTGAATGACCCAGTCGACAAGTATATCAATCGTGGGGCAGTGGGTTTATCAGCAATTTCGGTAATCATTACCTTTTTTTTGTTGGTTAAATAATCGTTTTTTACCTGCAATATTTTTTTAGCATAAAGATTTTTGAGGTTTTACTGAGGGGGGTAAAATCCCAAAAATCTTTATGCTAAAAACACCTAAAACGAACATTAATAAATAACACTACACTATGACAACTTACACATTTAACCAAAAAAATAACCAAAAAGGAGAGGCACAAGCAGGCATCAATATCAAACAACTCGTGCAGCGCGCACGGAAATTTTGGTATGTCTTCGTGCTCTTGCCAGGTATTTTGCTCTGTTTAGCGTGGCTCTATGCTCAATACCAAGTACCAATTTATGAGGTTAAAAGCACCCTGCTTTTCAAAGATGCCAACAACAAACAAGGCATATCTGCAAACGACTTAATTGCCAAAGAATTAGAATTGGGTTCAGGGAAAAAGATTTTGGTTGACGAGGCCAAAATTATGACTTCCTACACGGTGATTGAGCAAGTCGTTCGCGAGTTGAAATTAGACCGACAAGTATGGCAAAAAGGGCGTTTTCGTTATGAAGAAATCTATGGTGCAGCCTGTCCATTTCTAATTGACAGCTTTGTACTGACCGATACAATCAATGGTTTTAAAGCCATCCTTAATATGACAACCGAAAATACCTTTGCTTTAACGTTGCCTGACAAGGAACAACAAGTGGGCAGTTTTGGCAATGTGTTGACGAACAAATTTGGCTCATTTTTGATAAGAAAAACCCCCAATCTACAATCCACCTCCGACAAAGAAGTACTGATAGTTTGCAATGGCACGGAAAAAACGGCGCGAAGCATTATAGGATCTATTGACATTGTGCTACCTAAAAAAGAGTCAAACATGGTCGAACCGACCATGAAAACCCCACAACCCGACAAAGCCAAGGACATTTTGCAAGCCATGATAAGAATCTATAATCAAGACAACGTGGGTGATAAGCAAGAGGTCAGTCAAAACACATTGTCGTTTATTGGAAAACGCTTAGTGGCTCTCAACGATGAATTGTCGGGCGTAGAGCAAAATGTCGAAGCCTACAAAACGCGCGAAGGGATGACTGCTGAATCGCAAACCGACATCAATTATTTTTTCAGCAGGCTCGGGGAGTATGACAGTGAATTGGTGAAATTAGAGGTACAAAATTCATTGCTAACCAGTATCGAAAGTTTGCTGACCAAGCCAGATTTCAATTTTGACTTATTGCCCACCAATTTGGAACTCAAAAGCAGCAGTCTTCAAAGCCAAATTGACAACTACAATAAAACAGTCTTAGAGCGCAATCGTTTTGCCAAAGTGGCGGGAGACGCCAATCCAACGCTCAAAAATCTTACGGGTGAAATCAACACCATGAAGCGTGCAATTATCGGCAGCATCGGGCGCGTGAAGCAAGAAAATGCCGCGCTATTGGCACAAAGCCAAGTCAAAAATCGTCAATATACCAGTAAATTGAACAAAACCCCGCGCAACGAACATGAACTAAGTGGCATCAAAAGGCAACAAAATATCAAAGAAGGCTTATACTTATTTCTATTGCAAAAACAGGAAGAAACCACGATTTCATTGGCAGGCGCAATTTCCGATGCGCGCGTTATTGACCGACCCATCATCAGCGAGCAGCCGATTGGTTTAAAAAAATCGTATCTCTACATTATGGCATTGGCGGCAGGTGTGTTTTTGAGCTTTGCTTTTGTGGTGCTACAAGGTTTGTTCGTCAACACGGTGCAATCTGAAAATGATATTGTGGCAAAAACAGCCATGCCGATTTTAGGTAAAATTCCGCACAACAATTCACCAGGCAATTGGGTGATTTATGGTGATAGCAATACCCTCATTTCTGAAATGTTCCGTTCGCTGCGTATTAATTTGCAAGTGACTTTGTCGCTTCAAGACAGCAATTTGAGCGTAAATACCAAACCTCAAGGACAAGTTTTGCTTATAACATCGGTATTGAGCGGCGAGGGTAAGGATTTTATCAGCCTCAATTTAGGTATGAGTTTGGCACTTACAAATCAAAAAACAGTCATTTTAAATCTGGATTTGCGAAAGCCTAATCTCTCAGATAATTTCCCTGTTTTGAATAAAAAAATCGGTCTTACACCCTATATTCTTACACCAGATATCTATGCACATGAAGTAATTCAACCGTCTGGGTTGCACAAATCGCTGTTTTACATCCACAGTGGCAACCTTGGTTACAATCCAGCTGAATTGATGGTCGACCCTAAAATAAAAACACTGCTCAATTATCTCAAAGATAATTTCGCATATATCATCATCAATACACCGCCTGTCGGTTTGGTCTCCGATGCGTTGGCATTGAAGCCTTTTGTAGATATGACTTTGTTTGTGGTGCGATTTGGTTTTACGCCCAAAGCCCAACTCGCTACTCTTAACGAATACGACAACGGTTTGAAATTACCCAATCCTGTTATTATTTTTAATGATTTAAAAATCCAATCAAAAATTAAGCGTCAATATTTTAGCGACATACAGAGAAGACAAGGCGTCATTTCTGTGATTAAAACACCACAAGTTTGGTTAAAAGAAGCTTTTTCTAACAGCTAACCCCCTCAGTATTTTATGCTTTCAGCAACATCAAAATTCAGTCAACTCAACAAAAACATCTTGTTGAGCGCAAGTATCAAATCGTTCAATATCCTCTGTGTTATTATCATCGTTCGGCGGTCAATTGACTTGCTGGGCGTAGAAAACTATGGCATTTGGACGGCAATTGCCTCTATTTCGACGTGGGTTAGCCTTTTGGATATTGGTATCGGCAATGGGCTTCGGGTCGAGTTGCGGCGGTGTTTTATCAACAAAAACTGGCGTGAGGCGCGAACGCTGCTCAATACAGCGTACATTTTCATTGGCGTTTTGAGTCTTGTCATTATTGCACTATTCACCGTTTTGTGGTACTATGTAGATTGGACAGCGTTTTTTAATCTTAAAAATTATGCGGTTCAGAACGTCCACATTTTGGTTTTAGTGACGGTCATTGGCTTAGTTTTACAATTGGTGTTCTCGTTGATTCAGCCTGTTTTGAATGCCAATCTTCATTCGGGTTTGGAAAACATCTTTTTGACCATCTCCAACGCCCTGATTTTAGTCTATTTGATATTTTCCACAGAACACACGATTGGCTTGGTGCAATACGCTTTGCTCAGTGCGTTTTTGCCTGTTTTCGCTTATGTTGGGTTCAGTTTGTTCTATTTTATGCGCTATTTGCCGCAGTTGTTACCCAATTTGAAAGACACCAATTTCAAAGCCATTCGCCCGATTTTGGGAACAAGTGGCAAATTCTTTTTTATGCAAATCGCCTCCGTTTTAATGTACCAAATGACCAGTTTTTTGCTCATTCGCTATTTTTCGCCCAACGAAGTAGCAGAATACAATGTGGCTTATCGCTATTTCAATCTGTTCTACATCGTGTTTATGACGTTCCTCTCGCCGCTTTGGTCAATGAGTACAGACGCTTATCTCAGGGGCGATTTGACGTGGATTATCGGCATGGTTAAAAAATATACATTGCTGTTGATGTTCATCTTTTTCGCCCTCGCTTTCGGCTACATGGTGCGCGATTTTGCTTTCAAATTGTGGCTAAAGGATGTAACTGTTTCGCCAAAAATTGCCTTCTACGTCGCAATCACAATAGCGGTAATGAGTTGGAACAGCATGTTTTTATATGTTGTGACAGGCGCAGGCAAGATTCATTTGCAATTTCTTTTGGCAATTATTAATATCATTTTGTTTTTTCCAATGACCCATTTTTTTGTCAAAATCCTCAATTGGGGCATTGACGGCGTGTTTATCAGCAATATCATCGTATTGTTGATGACTTCTGTTTTCATTCCGTTTCAAGCCTATATGCTTTTGAAAACCAATAAGCAAGGTTTTTGGAATTGGGAATGACCCCCTCAGTAATTTTACGCTAAAACCATGATAAGCTACATAGACATCAAAAAAATAACAGCCTACGCACTACTCATTTTCATTTTGTTTATCACGTCAGGCGCATCGAATTTGGCGAACGATAAAAACTTGATTGTTGGTGGTTGGGTGTTTTTTACAGTCGTATATTTCTATTTAGAAAACCTTATCAAACCTACTTTTTTGTTACTGACAGCGGTGTTTATCGTTCTGTCAGCACTCTATTTTATGCTCAATGACGGTTACAATGCTGTAACGTATTTGGGCTTTTTTATGAAAATCTACCTCGCTTACTATTGCCGCGACCTCAGCAAAGAACAGTTTTTTACTTATTTTGTCAATGTTATCTATGTTTTGACGTGCATTAGCCTTCTTATGTTCGCGCTCCAATTGATAAACTTCGATTTGATGTTTGAACTCAACAAACTCATGGTGACGGAAAGCCATTTTCGCACGGTCAAATCAAGTTCTTTTATTTTTACAATGGTGCCGATTCATGAACTAAGAAACTGTGGTTTTATGTGGGAGCCAGGCGCGTTCGTCACGGTGCTGCTGTTGACACTTTATATCAATCTGTTCAATCAAGGTGAAAAACTTTTTTCGCGCAAAAACAGCGTTTTTCTATTGGCAATTCTGACAACGCAATCCACAATGGGTCTTTTGGGGCTTGGGATTCCATTATCGTTGTTGTTGCGCGATTTCATCCAAAAAAAAACGCTTTATCAACAATTGTCGGTCATCATCATTCCTGCCGTTTTGGGCATTGCGGTGGTCATTTTTACCCAAGTGGATTTACTGTATAAAAAAATGATGATTGAAATTTTGGAACTTGACGACGAACTAATTGAAGTCGAAAAAGGCAGTTATAGCGATTATGTCGTTTCCGTCACGCGCTCGGCAAGCGTTATTTTGGACTCAAAAACCATCAAACGCTACCCGTTTTTTGGCTTAGGTGTGGACATGCGAACGACTGGATTTAGCAAATTGGGCTATTCTGAAAAGTTAGAAACCTCCTGCGGCTCTACCATTTTGTTATTGCGGTTTGGTTTCATTGGCTTTTTTATCTACGCCTTTTTACTCTATAAATATGCGATGTTTGACAGCCTTATACATAAAATAATGTGGGTTTTCTTAGTCAATTACGCGCTTTTTACTCAAGAAATCAGTGCAACAGCCTTTTTTCATTTGTTTGTTTTTTAAAATACACCCCCCTCAGTCATGCGTTCCGTGAGGGCATTTTGCGCCATCACGCTTTGCGTGACTTGATGAAGCCAAAGGCATCATATTTTTCAGTTTCAAAACACTAAATTCAAAAATCCTTACTTAAAATTCAAAACGATACATTATTATTTAACTCATTTTAAGGCTTGAAATAGTCTTTCCACTTATTTTTTTTAACGCTTTAAGTTTTATGAAAATCGCCATTGTTGAAATTTCTGCCAGCACGCATTATACGCTCACTAATGCTTTAATAAAAACGTATAGCACCGACCCAAACAACCAAATCGTCGTTTACACATCTGCTTTTATTGCCAAAATCATAAAAGACGGGGGCATTCCAGAACAAACGCGATTAGTCATTTTTAACCCCCAAATAAAAGCCGAAGATTTTCTAAACACCCTTGCCGATACGTTTTTTGATCGTCTTCACATCTGCACGATAGGCGATAAATCGAAGGCGTTTAGTCAATTCAAACCGCATGCTAGTATTGTGTTCTTTCATATTCACGATGTTGATATGTGGTTTCAAAGGGGCGTTGCCAATGCCCTAAAAAATGCCGTATATAACATCATGCATTATCCCGACAAAGTGCGCGAAATAGGGCGATTGGGACGTGAAGTCTTGGTCAGAAATCCTGCGCGAACGACCGTTTTGAACAATTTAATGCGCGAAAATCTCTACTTTGTTGTACTCAGCCATCGACAAAAGGAATATTTGAGCCAATTCGTCGCCGAAAATAAAATCATTGCTTTCCCAACCCTTATCAACGAACATACCGAACCTACTGCTTCTCAAAACAGTGAACCAACAGGAAAAATAAGAATTTGCATACCCGGTATGGTAACAGACACGCGCCGCGATTACACAGGTTTGTTCAAAATTTTGGAAGACATTTTGCCGCATATAAAAGGCAAATTGGTATTTGATTTTCTTGGTTTTGTGGAAAAACGTGAGTTGCATTTGCTCCATAAACTCCAAAATTTGGAGCGCATGGGCTTAGATGTACTTTATTCGGCTCAATTTGTAGATGCTGTCACCTTCGACCTTTCGCTCAATAAAGCGGATATTTTGTTAAATAACCAAAAAGTCACCGTTTCACATACAGGTAAATACGGATTGACAAAAGAATCAGGCTTATTGTTCAATATCGTGCGTGGCGCAAAACCTGCTATTTTTCCTACCGCTTATGTCGTTGATGCTGAATTTGAGGACGTTCTTATGTATTATAACTCTGATACAGAATTAACAAATTTACTAATGGGTTTGGCAAATGGCACAATTTCTATTGAACCGTACAAAACCAAAGTTGCTGCACTTGCGTTGAACTACACACCTAAAAACTTGTACAAAAGATTGGTCAATACGTCTATTTTGTAGTCAACATTGCCCTGCAATCCTACCACTAAACATAGGTTAAGCCAGTGGTTTCAAGTATTTATTTTGTACCCCCTCAGTATTATACCTTTTTTGTCGATAAAACCTAAATAAAATATATGTGCGGTATTGCGGGATTTATAGATTTTAACCAACATACGACGGAGCAAACGCTTATTAAAATGACTGATATTTTGGCGCATCGCGGACCCGACGACAAAGGCTACAAACTCTGGCAAACCGAAAAAGCAGTCGTCGGTTTTGGACATCGCCGATTGTCTATTATTGATTTATCGTCGTTGGGACATCAACCTATGTTTTCAAAAGATGGGCGTTGGGCAATAACTTTTAACGGCGAAATCTATAATTACAAAGAAATTCAAGCCGAACTGATAGGTTTAGGCTACCAATTTAAGTCCAATTCAGATACCGAAGTCATTATTTACGCCATCGATTGTTGGGGTTTGGAGGCGGTGCATCGGTTTATTGGTATGTTCGCTTTTACCCTTTATGATACCAAAAATCAAAAAATACACCTTGTCCGCGATAGGGCAGGGGTGAAGCCCTTATATTATTATTGGCATGAAGGGCTGTTTCTATTTGGTTCTGAATTGAAAGCGTTTCACCAACACCCTAATTTCAAAAAAGAGATTGACAACGATGCGGTCGCTTTGTATTTCTACTATTTATACGTCCCCGCACCTTATTCAATTTTCAAAAATGCCTTCAAACTGACGCAAGGGCATACACTAACTTTGGATTTGACGACCCAAAAAATCGAGATAAAAAAGTATTGGGATGTCTATGATTACTATGCCAAACCCGCCTTAAAAATCAGCAAAGAAGATGCAGCAGCAGAAACAACACGGCTGATTAAATCCGCTTGTGAGTACAGAATGGTCGCCGATGTGCCTGTTGGCATTTTTTTGAGTGGCGGCTACGATAGCGGTTTGACAACCGCTTTGTTGCAACAAAATCGGACGCAAAAGCTCAAAACTTTTACAATTGGTTATGAAAATCAATACTTTACAGAAACCAAAGAGGCGGCACAAGTGGCGCAACATCTTGGCACTGACCACACTGAATACATCTGCAAAACTAAAGAAGCCTTCGATATATTAGAAAATCTGCCCTTTTTCTACGACGAACCATTGGGCGACGGGTCAAGTGTCCCGACAACTTTAGTCAGCCGTTTAGCTCGACAATCGGTCACAGTTGCGCTTTCGGCAGATGGTGGCGATGAGACATTTGCAGGTTATACGCGCTACGAATATTTAGCAAAACAACAGGCGTATTTAAAATTTATGCCCAATTTGTTGGCAAAATGCACGGCTTCGCTCTTATCACGCATTGATCCAAACAAAGTGCCATTGCTGAATCGCGCTTATAATATCAACAGCCGTTACGAAAAAGTCATCAATTTGCTCAATAACAGTTCGCTCGAAAATGCCTATAAATTGTTCCTTGCCTATTTCCCTGAACGCGATGTGCACAATCTGCTCAAACAGCCTTTTACATTCAAACCTACTGTTGTAGATACCTTGCCACCCAATGGGCACGGCAACGATTCTATTCAAGCGATGTTGGCAATGGAATATAAATCGTATATGGTGGACATTATTTTGGCAAAAGTGGACAGGGCGACCATGAGTGCCTCGCTCGAAGGACGCGAACCGCTTTTAGACCACCGCATTGTAGAGTTTGCCGCACAATTGCCATCGTCTTACAAATACAAAGACGGCATTAAAAAAGTCTTGTTGAAAGACATCGTACACAAATATATTCCACCCGAACTCATGGTGAAGCGCAAAATGGGTTTTGGTGCCCCAATCCATTCGTGGCTCGAGCAGCCAAAAGGAAAGGAATTTGTACGACCTTATTTTGATTTAAAGAAAATTGAAGCACAAGGCATTTTAAATCCAGAAGCTGTAAAGGCGGTCATTACACCTTATTTTGAAGGCAAAACGACGGATTTTAATAAATTGTGGTTACTTTTAGTATTCCAAATGTGGTATGAACGCTGGATGCATGAGTGACTATTACCCCCTCAGTATCTGAATGAAATTTCGTAAATCTTAGTTCAATCGCAATATGATTTTACCGCCACTCATCAATAAATTTTACATCATCGTCAAACGGCAATATGTGGACATTTTCGGCAGAATAGCCACCCCTCAGTATGGCGTGCATATTTTGAACGGGCATTATCTCGATGTATCGAAAGATGCCAACGAAGCCACTTTTTACGAATCAATCAAACAATTGTCAAAAGAAGTAGATTTTATATCGCTTCAAGAAGGCAGCGAATTGATACGTACTAAAAAAATTCCGCCGCGACAAAAACTCCTTTGTTTCACTTTTGATGACGGCTATGAAGAATGTTTTACCAAAATAAAACCCGTTTTAGATATTTTTGACATCAAAGCAGGATTTTTCATCTGTCCCGATTTCGTCGAAGCCCCCCCTCAGTATGTCAGCGATTTTTTGAAGACCCGCGTATTTCTCGACACTTATAAAACCGCTATGACTTGGGCGCAAATCAAGATATTGCACGAACAAGGGCATCTGATCGGCTCACACACGCTTAATCACATCAATTGTCGAACCGCAGATTTCGCCCTTTTAAACCACGAATTGCGCCACTCAAAAGAACGAATTGAAGCCAAACTGAATGCCCCTTGCGACCATTTCGCCTACACCTACGGCAAAATTGAGCATTTTTCAGAGCAAGCCTTAACCTGTGCTGAACAGTATTACACCTATATTTATTCGCAAGCGGGGCATAGTAACTACTTTTCTTTTGACGGTCGGGTATTGAATCGTCGCCACTTTGAAGGCAATTGGGCAAAGCACCACATCACTTTTTTTTTGAATAAAAAAACCCTTGCTTAAATGGAAACGAAGCCCAAAGTCTTATTAGTCGAAAGAATTTTCCCCAACTATCGGCGATTTGTTTACGACAAATTGGCGGAAAAATGCTATTTTCTTTTTCTACATGGAGACAAAGACAGTGAAGTGAAATTGACTGTTGCTAATTATTCCCGCATCATAAAAGGGTTTAATTATGGTAAAAACCCAACGCATTTGCTGTTCAATAGTTTTACGCACATGTTCCGTTTCAAACCCCAAGCAATTATCCACGAATCATCTATCGGCATTTTGACTTTGCTGCCGATGTATGTCTGTGCCAAACTCATGGGCGCAAAGTTTATCCTCTATGGACACGGCTACAACCGTTTCAATGGCTTCGACCCGCACACGAGTTGGATAGATAAATACCGTGTTTTTTTGATGAAAATCACCGATGCGACGATTGTTTATACCCAAACTGACAAAAAACGAATGTCGAATTACGTCCATCCTAACAAAGTTTTTGTTGCCCAAAATACGCTCGATACCCGACCAGCCGCAACTATCCGCGCTCAATTGGACGCAATAGGCAAAGTGGCTATGAAGCAAGCATTGGGTTTTACCCGCCCATTCAATCTCATCTACATCGGTCGCATTGTCGAAGAAAAACGCCCTCAAAACCTATTGGATATTTTCGAAATTTTGGACAAAAAAATGCCGAATCAAATCGGAATCCATTTCGTCGGCGGCGGTGAAATCGAACCTTTGCAAAAACGAGTGGCAGAAAATAACTGGCAAGAGGCGGTCACGTTTCATGGGTGGGTGCATGATGCCCAAAAATCGGGCGCATTGCTCTACGCTTCTGATTTGATGATTATGCCAGGCAATGTCGGTTTGGCGGTCAATCATGCTTTTATGTTCGATTGTCCTGTCGTAACTTTCCTACAAACAGAGATGAGTCCGCCAGAAATTGAATACATAGTGGACGGCGAAACGGGTTTTAAAATCCCTAATTTCTCCATCGAACAAATGGCAGCGACAATTCAAAACTATTTACAAAATATTGATTTACAGGTATTTATGCAAAAAACAATGCGCTATAAAATGGATTTTGAATTGACACCAGACAATATGTTGAAAGGTTTTACTGATGCCGTTGCTTTTGTTTTAAGCAAAACTAAAAACCAAACAAAAGCTGTTATTGTAAGCGCAGCGAAGCCATAACAGCTTTTGTTTGGTTTTTAGAATTTTAGGTTTGACCCCCTCAGTATTTTACCAATTTTTACCTCTATTCTTTAACTAAAAACTTATAACGCTATGTGTAAATCTCTACTCACCTGTAGTCTAATTGTATTCACGCTTTTGCGGGTGTACAGCCAAACTGCCAGTTTTGCGACTTGGAAAGACAACAAAAGGGCTGCTTATACCATCATACACGACGATTTTGGCGATTATGTCGTCAGCATTTACAACACCGCTTATCCATTGGCGAAGGCGCGGGGTGTAAAATTCTGTTTCGGCGCAATTACCAGCAATTGTGGCGCGACCGAATGGCAGCAAGCCCGCACCATGATTGCCGACGGTTTCGAGTGCGTCAACCACTCGCACAACCATCGTTGTGGCGGTCCAGCGAGCCAATGTACAGGCTCGTTGACATATGGTCCGACTGATTTTTCGACCGAATTGGACTTATCGACCCAGCTTATTGAAAGCAATACGAATGTACGACCCTTGTTTTTTATCCATCCTTACGATAGTTGGACGCAAACCATTTTGGATTATCTGAAAAACAATTTGGGCTATCTTGGCTCTCGGGCAGGCACGTCGGGCGGCATTAATGCGAGTAATTACACCAATTATATGAACACCGATTTTTTTGGTTTCGATAACTCGTCAAGTGCCATTTCGAGCCTAAAAAACGCGCTTGACCAAGCTATTACTGAGGGGGGGTATGTGATGCGCGAATTTCATGGCATTGCCGACCAATCCTACGGAGCGATCAGCAAAGCCAACTATATCGCACATTTGGACTATGTAAAATCCAAAATTGCGGATGGTTCAGTGTGGTCGGCAACGGCTACCGAAGTCATTACTTACCGCCTTCAACGCGATGCTTACACCCTTGCAACCAACTACAATGCCTCAACAGGTACGATTAATGTCAATTTTACAGCGACAAAAACCTTGAATACAGCGCAACTCAGAACGCCAATGACAGTCAATGTCAATTTGGGTTCAATCGCGGGCATTTTTACAACGACACAAGGCACGGCAACGATTCCGACGACACAGAACGGTTCAATTGTTTCCTTTAATGTCTATCCATATCAAGGCAATGTGGTTTTAAAAACAGGTACCATCACGCCCAGTCAACCCAACAATGTGCTCAATTTCGCCGCCAAAGGGCAGTCAACAGCTGCCGCTTTAACGTGGACAAATCCAACGAGTAATTTCGATGAAGTGATGATTGTTGCCAAGCCCAGCACTGCTTTTACGACGCAACCAAGCGGGACAGCTTATACAGCCGATGCAAATTTTACAGGCGCGGGAACAGCTTTTGAGGGCGGCAAAGTTGTGTATCGTGGCACAGGCGTAAACGTCACTGTAACTGGTTTAACAAACAACACACTGTATCATTTCAAAGCTTTTTCAAGATTAGGAACACTTTGGTCGAGTGGGGTAGCGACGAGCGCAACGCCCTTAGCAACACCGCCACCCAGCGGTTTTGATGCGACATTGTGCTATCGTTTGTCAGCGCGACACAGTAGCAAAGTGATGTCTCTGAGCAGCCTTTCTACGGCTAACGGCACGACTTTCGTCCAAAATACATGGACTGGTGGACGTGAACAGATTTGGCGTATCAAACAAGTAGATGCTACTTATTATTATCTCACAAGTGGTTTGTCGGGCAAAGCAGCGACTGTAAAAAATGCTTCGACAGCAAACCTTGCGCCTATTATCCAATCAACTTACACAGGAGTGACCAACCAACAATTCAAATTTACCGCCAATACTGAGGGGTACTACGTCCTCTCGGCGCGACATTCTAGCAAGGTCATTGACGTTTACGGGGATTATGTAGCGGATAATACCGCAATTATTCAGTACAACCCCAACGGCGGTGCCAATCAGCAATGGCTTATCGAGTCGGTTGGTTGCCCAACGGGTACAACCGCTTTGGCGGTGCAGCGGGTCGTGGCGTTCAATGGTTATTTGAATGGCAACAAAGGCGTATTGCAATGGGTGGTCAATTCCGAAGATTTTAAAGATTATTATGAAATCGAAAAACAAACCGAAACGGGCGATTTTAAACGCCTCGATGTCGTAAATGGCAACAGTACCAATGCGCTGCGGGTGTTCAGTTTTACAGATGAATCGCTTGAAGATGGCGATAATATTTACCGTTTGACATTTTTTGACGACAAAGGCAGGATACACATCAGTGATTTAGTAACAATCCAATATAAAAAGGCGGGTATATACGCCGTTTCACCCAATCCGACGAGCGACATGTTGAATGTAGACTTATCTGCTTGTGAAAATCAGTCCGTTGATTTGGACATTATAGATATGTCGGGGCTAATAATGCGGCATATTGCCCTTGAAAAAGCAGGAAAAAGGCAAGAAATTGACTTAAACGATTTGGCGGTAGGACAATATATTCTGCACATCCAACCCAAAGGCAAACGCCGAACGACACGCGTTTTTGTGGTGACAAAATAGGGAGAAAAAATCTTAGTCAAAAACTTATGAGAATCTTACAAATACACAACAAATACATCGAAAAAGGCGGCGAAGACACTGTTGTAGCAAACGAATATTTATTGCTGCAACAAAACGGGCATGAAGTTGAACTTTGCACATTTGACAACCATGATTTAGAAGGTTTGTCCAAATTTAGCTTATTGAGCCAAACCTTATTTAATCGCAAGAGTTATCGAAAAGTGCAAGCACATATCGCCGCTTTCCAACCCGATATCGTGCATATTCACAATATTTATTACGACGCATCGGCAGCCATTTTTTGGGCGATAAAACGGCAACAAATTCCTGCCGTAATGACGATTCACAATTACCGATTGGGTTGCATTCAGGGTTTGTTGTTCCGCGACAATGCCATTTGCCAATTGTGTTTGGATAAAAAATCGAGTTTTTACGGCTTAAAATACCGATGTTTTAAAAATTCATTGCTTCAATCTCTACAACTAACACTTGTCAATAAAATAAATCAATGGGCAATCCGCCATTTGAATCCCGTTAAAAAATACATTTTTTTGGCAGATTTTACTAAAAACTTGCTTTCTCCTGTACTTTATCTCAAAAATACTGATGGAACATCCCGAGCATATCGGGAGGGGGTGTTAAAACCCAATTATGTCAACGATTTTGGCTTTGCAAAACCCTCTGAGCGCAGCGATTTTTATCTTTTTGTCGGTCGGTTAAATGAGCAAAAAGGGGTAAAAAAACTGCTCGCAGCCTTTAAAACCAATGGCAAAAAGTTGGAAATAATAGGCAGCGGTCCGCTTGAAGATGTGGTAAAAGAAGCGGCAGCCATACACCCCAATATTCAATACTTAGGTTATGCCAACAATGCCTATATTATTGAAAAACTAAAAAAAAGCAAGGCATTAATCGTCCCTTCACTTACCTACGAAGGTCAACCCATGACCATTTTAGAAGCTTTTTCGACAGGAACACCCGTATTAGCTGCCAATACTAAAAATTTAGATACGCTTATTACTGTGGGACATAATGGTTTTTTATTTGATGCCACGCAACCTGAAAGCCTGTCAAATGCTTTAAATGTATTTGAAAATTTCCATCAATCAGATTTGTACCACAATGCCCGGCAAACGTATATAAATCATTTTTCGCCAGCGCGCAATTACCAACAATTGATGGCGATTTATAGCAGTATTTTATGAAAAACAGACCCCCTCCCGATATGCTCGGGATGTTCCATCAGTATTTCTCTTATTTAACCAAAATTTATTCATTCTGATTTATGCTCAACAAAAAACTGCTTTTTCGAGTCAATTACACCATTACTGACTACGAAGAAGCCACCCGTACCATCATCAACAACGCTCAACAACGCAACAGTTTTGGGGTTAGTGCCTTAGCCGTTCATGGCTTAATTGAATCATATAAAGATAATCAGCTTTGTGCCCAGGTGAATAAAATAGATATGGTTGTGCCTGATGGGCAACCTGTACGTTGGGCTTTGAATGCCATTCATCACACCCAACTTAAAGACCGTGTATGTGGGCCTATTTTGACCCAATGGGTTTTGGAAGCCAGCGACCGCAACGCCCTAAATGTTTATCTGTACGGCAGTACTGAAGCCACTTTAGACAAATTCAGCCATTTTATACGTCAAAATTATCCAAAAATCAATATTTGCGGCATTCATACAGACCGTTTCCGAGAAGCTACGCCCGAAGAAGACGCTTCAGACATCAAAAAAATCAATCAATCAGGCGCAAATATTGTGTTGGTTGGGCGCGGTTGTCCGCGACAGGAAAGGTGGGTTTCTGACCACCTTGGTAAAGTCAACGGTGTGATGATGGCAGTGGGTGCAGCTTTTGATTTTCATGCTGGTAATATCAAACTGGCACCTAAATGGATGCAAGACAACGGTTTAGAATGGTTTTTTCGGCTCATTCAAGAACCTAAGCGGCTTTGGGAACGGTATCTGTTTACCAATTCCTATTTTATCTATTTGTTTTTCAGACAAATCTTCTTCAAAACTTAGATTTTAATACATTATGAACATTGCAATTATCACGGGCGCAGCCGGCTTGGTTGGTAGCGAGTCCGTCGCTTTTTTCTCAGACAAATTCGATTTGGTTATTGGCATTGACAACAACCTTCGCCAGTATTTTTTTGGTCAAGAAGCCTCCACTGAATGGAATAAAAATCGCATTGAAGAACAGTTTTTCAATTATAAACACCACAATATTGACATTCGGAACTATGGAAAACTTGAAAAATTATTTAAAAAATATGGCTCTGACATTAAACTAATCATTCACACCGCCGCCCAACCGAGCCACGACTGGGCAGCCAAAGAACCCCTCACAGATTTTACGGTCAACGCTAATGGCACGCTGAATTTGCTGGAATTGACGCGGCTACATGCTGAGAATGCTGTTTTCATTTTTACTTCTACCAACAAGGTTTACGGCGACAATCCCAATTTTTTGCCCTTAATCGAACAAGAATCGCGCTGGGAAATTGATGCGAATCACGCTTATTTCGCCAACGGCATTGACGAAAACATGAGCATTGACCACACAAAACACTCCCTTTTTGGTGCTTCGAAAGTGGCAGCAGACGTTTTGGTTCAGGAATATGGCCGTTATTTTGGGATGAAAACAGGCGTTTTCAGAGGCGGTTGTTTGACGGGACCCAATCATTCAGGCGCGCAGTTGCACGGATTTTTGGCATATTTGATGAAATGTACTATGACGAACAACGCTTATACGATTTTTGGTTACAAAGGCAAACAAGTTCGCGACAATATCCACTCGTTTGATTTGGTGAATATGTTTTGGCAGTTTTACCAAAATCCACGCGCAGGGGAAGTGTATAACGCAGGTGGTGGACGCTTTGCCAACTGCTCTATGCTCGAAGCGATTGGTTTTTGCGAAAAAATCGTTGGCAAAAAACTGACTTACACTTACTCCGAATCCAACCGCATCGGCGACCATATTTGGTACGTCTCAGACCTTACGAAGTTCAAAACGCATTATCCCGAATGGGATTGGACATATGATATCGAAACAACTTTAACCGAAATGTTTAATAATTTTTCTAAACGATTCTGAAATCAATGACGCAACCAAAATCCATCCTTTACATGCTCGGCGATTTTGCATCGCTTAATTCAGCTCTGATTGCGACCTATTTTTTGGCCTTCAATGAAACGGGCTTTTTTCTAACCTTAGATTTTCGTGTTATTGCGCTGTTAGTCAACTTGTTATGGTTTGTTATTTTATTCTATTCTAATAAAATATACACTCAATTAGCTTACAAAGGTTGGCAAGACGAAGTGAGAGCATTGTTTCCCAACTACTTATTGTATGCTTTTAGCTTTTATATTTTGTCCATTTTGCTTTTCCAAAAAATCGAATTCCCATTTCTGATTTACTATGGCTGCCTATTTACTTTCATGATGACGAGTCGTTTGGTTATTCGATTAGCCATGTCTTATCGTCCACTCAGCTACATCACGATTGGTTATTGCGAGGCATTGCCCAAAATTGAATCGGCTTTAAGTGCTGCACACAACGGCAAAATCCACTGTTTGGGTGCGTTTGCTGGTGCGCCAAAACGTCAAACCAACCACATCGGGACACTTGACGAATTGGAAGATTTTTTGAAAAAACATAAGGTTAATTTGATTCTTTATGTTTCCAATACGATTGAAACAGAAGAATTGCGTGGGATTTTCAATTATGCCAAACACAATTTTATTGAATTTAAAATCATTCCTTTAGAATTGGATTGTTTGACTGACGGGGCAAAGTTCGAGTTACATCACGGCATTTTTTTAAGTGCCAAAGATGTATTTGTATCGCATATCCGCAGTTTGATTTTGAAACGCGTGTTTGATTGTGTATTATCTCTATTGGTTGTTGTTTTTATTTTGTCGTGGTTGGTGCCGTTGATTGCTTTACTGATTAAATTGGAGTCGCGTGGGGCGGTGTTCTTTGTGCAAGACCGCATTGGCTATCGCGGTAAATTGTTCGGTTGTATCAAGTTTCGCACCATGATGGTAACAGAAAACGGCAGCGTCGTGGAACAAGCTAAGCGCAATGACGTCCGCGTAACCCGTATTGGCGCATTTCTGCGGCGGTCAAATTTGGACGAAATGCCGCAGTTTTTAAATGTTTTGCTTGGCAACATGAGTGTAGTGGGTCCCCGTCCTCATGCGGTAGCGCACGATGAGGATTTTCAAATGACAAAAGCAGATTATATTTTGCGGCACTATATGAAACCAGGCATCACAGGTTGGGCGCAAGTCAATGGCTGGCGTGGACCAACCGATACTTATCAGAAAATAGCAGGGCGCACTACTTTTGATTTGTGGTATGTCGTAAATGGTTCTATTTGGTTGGACTTGAAAATTGTGTATCTAACTATTTTTGGATCTAAGGCTTGGAAAGAAGCTTTTTGACTATTCAATTTCAAAAAAATACTGAGGGGGGTAAATTTGAGAGCAAAAAGCGTCAATTTTACCCCCCTCAGTATTTGGAGCTTATTCACTCATTTCAAAACTATTTTAATCATAAAATGCACACGACTATGAAATTGCTGCTTCCCGTTCTTGCGCTACCTTTTACAATTTTGCTTTTACTGGCAAACTGTTCAAAAAAAAGTCCTGCGCCCACCAGCGACCCAACGGATACGCTGCCAAACATAGGTTTGAAAGATATTAACCAGCGTGTTTTAATCGGTTCGCCGTTGGAAATTTCACGCGGCAACGACAAATATCAAAGCATCGTCAAAGCAGAATTTAGCACAGGACAAAGCTTGTGGTATCCTGCTTGGGGTGGTTGGGTGGGTGAAAATAACTATGATTTCAAAGAATTTAATGCCAATATCAATTGGATGAAAGCCAACAGCATCAGTCCCACAATGCACATGCTGGTTGGTCCCGACAACTATATGCCCGATTGGTTACTCAAACGCACCTGGCAAAAAGACCAATTGGACACTATGTTGCGCCAAATGATTTACAGCATCATGAACACCAACGACAATAAAATGAAAGTAGATGTTTGGAATGTCGCTAACGAATTATTTGATGATGATGGGACGTATCGCACCAACATGATGTGGCGGCAATTGGGTTGGGAAAATGACAATTCTGGACTCACTGGTAACGATTTAATCAATACCAAACATCCTCTTTTTATTCGCAAAGCATTCACTTATTGCCGCGAAAAAACCAATAAAAAATTAGAATTGAGGGATTTTAATATCGAAAGTGACAATCCAACAACTCAAAATTATCGCAAAAACAAAGCCCTATTTCAATTAGTGAAACACATGATAAACGAGCAAATTCCGATTGATGCTGTCGGCATTCAAGGACATCTGTCTATAGGTGAAACTGCTTGGATTTTTGATAATAATATGCTCCGCGAAACAGTCAAAAAATACAAATCGCTCGGTATAGAAGTCTATATCACCGAATTGGATTTTCGCACCGATAACCGTAGTTGGAACAAGACCTTATCCGAACAACAAAAACAAGATTATTACAATTATGTCAAACAAGCGATTGAAGGGGGCGCGAATCGTATCAACTTCTGGGGCGTTCAAGACGGCTTCGATCCATTTTGGTTATTGACCGAACATCCGCTACTATGGGATGAAAATTTGGAGAAAAAGCCCGCGTACTTCGGTGTTAAAATGGCTTTAGAAGCCACGAAATAAGTAAAAAGCCAAATATTTTGTGCCATCGAAAATGCTAAAAACCCTGATCGGCACTGTGGTATTTCTCTTTTTTTAGGGTTATACAGAGTTGAAATAGATTTTACAAACATAACAGCCATTACACAAAGTTTTTTCTAACACGAATTACACGAATTTTTTTACTATTAGTAATTCGTGTAATTCGTGTTAGAAAAAATAGTCGTCACTTCAAAGCTTGAATCAATTTTTTACCCTTTTGTATTTTTCAATAATAACGTGGTCAATGCCCAATTTCTCAACCTTTTCAATGCCTTTCTGAATCAAAGTGTCGTTGTCAATAATGATTACAAATTCAAATTTATTGTTTTCCCAAGCCCTATCAATAAAATACTCTAAATGCTCGGTGTAAACACTATCTTTTAAAGTATAGCTGCCACCGCCTGCCGTAAATTTAGCGGTTGCAGTGTCTTTCCCCATGTTTATATCATGGCTTAAAAATGAAAAATGTGTTGGGTTGATGATTTTAATCATCTTAATATTAGGGTTAAACGTAGAAAAACTGGAGTCTTTCTCTATCGTTGTTGCGCCAATTAATTCCCATGTGCCAACAAGCGGCAGTTCGTCTTGTGGTATTTCATTTTGGCAAGATACTGCCAAAACGAGCATCAAAAAAAGTGCAATGTTTAATTTCATGATTGTTTGTTATTTACGACTAATTTACCTGCAAAATAAGCCATTGGCATATATGCTGCCCCAATATCTAAAATAGAAAACCACGTGGGCGAAGGCAATATGAGCACATTCGTAATGCCACCCGCTAAAAAAAGAATACCAATTGTCAAAGCAAATTTCATTTTATTGTTGGCAGCTATTGTTGCTGCAACAAAAGCGCCTACGAATGTTCCGAGTGCATGAGCTAAAAAAGGCATGATGAAATGCTTGGGTTCAAATAGGTGCATAGAACTTTTTAAGCCTTCCAAAGTCGTCACATCAGCTCCTCCGGGCGGCGGAATGACAGAACTGCTCATCATGATGATGCCCATATTTACCAAGCTGCCGATAACCGCACCTGCAATAATTGCTAAAATGTTTTTAAGTATTGGATTCATATTGTTTTATTTTAATTAATGGCATATGGATTTAAAGTACCCCCTCAGTATTTCCTAAATTCTAAGACTATTTTTGATGTTAATAATTTACTTTTTTAAACCTAAAATCACATTTATTTGCACCATTGGCTATTGTTCCTGTTCTTATTAATCTCAACCCCGCTAAACCCGAAGTCACTTCGTCTACTTCACAGAGTATCGAGGTATATTTCTCAAAATGATGCTTTTTAAACAGTTTACAAATACCACATTCTAAAATATCAACGCCATAACCAAAGCCATACGTTTCATTTTTGTCTGTAATAATACGTGCAATAAAGCCTTGTCTATGAGCATTTTGACTCACACGTTTATTAAATTTTTTCAAAAGTAAAGAAGCCAACCAAGTATTTATCAATTTTGGTGGCAAACGTTTTAAAAAAGCTTGCCATCTATTCTTAGGTTTCACATATTCCGTCACTATCTCTAAACAAATGATTCGGATATGGTCAAAACCCGCTCCTTGTTTGTCCAATGTTTTGATAAGTGCTAAAAAATAGGCACAAAATTCAAGTCTTTTATCTATCGGATTTGTTGATGTGGCTACAAAATGGATGTCAACAGAAATGTCATTATAATTTCCTTCAACGTCTAGCATTATTTCATCAAAAGAGTTTGGAAAATAGGATTGAATGGCTTTATAGAAATATTTTTTATAATTAGACATTTTGATGTTGTTTCATGTAGTCTGCAATCAATCGTTCGTTTGAATCCGCACTAATTGACAGACCATTTATAATATTTAACTGTTCATTTGGCGTCTTATTTTGACTTAGTTTTTTCTTTGCTTGCAAGTCCGTTACAATAATATCAAACGCGACAATGCCATTTGACATACCTGTTTTATAGTCATTCGGCAGTCTGTTCCATTGTTCTTTATAGGCTGCATCATAGTTGTCAATTGTTTGTTCTAACAACGCAATGACTTTATCTGTCTCCATAATCAATGTTCCTTTTCCGTAGGCATGTACTGAGATATAATTCCAAGTCGGCACATTCAACTCTTTTTCGTAGTGTTTTGGAGAAATATAGGCGTGTGGTTCACTGAAAATGACCAATACTTTATGTTCCGCAATGTCGCGCCACTGTTCATTAGCTTTGGCAAAATGCGACCTTAAAACGATGGTATTTTCATGCATCATCACAATAAAAGGCAAATGAGTTGCCACAGGCAAACCATCTTTAGCCGTAATGATTGTGGCAAAACTAAACCGCTGCATAAAATCAACAACTTCTATTTTGTCGGACATTGAGTTTATATCTGGAATATACATACCATTAATTGGAAGGCTTAAAATGACTTATAAAATTGTTGGATTTAGGTATAAATATAGCAAAAACAGCAGAAAATACTGAGTACTGCAACCAAAAAGTTCATTAATTTAATTTAACACATACGAGTCACATAGGACACATAGGATTTATAGAATACATAGCTATTTAATTGTCAAACCTTTATAAAGCTATGTGCGCTCTATGGCTATGTATTAAATTGACCATATTGTTATTTACGCATTACTAAGTTAGAGAAATTTTTAAAATTCCCCTAACTTCTCTTCATAATACCACCATTTTTTTAATCAACACAATTTGCCCCAAATGGTAATGATTGTGTTCAATAATGCCATGAATATTGCGGTAGTAATTGCCGTATTTATAATCCGAAAAATCTGCCCACAGTTGTTCTTCTTGCATCTGTTCAATCAAAACGGCTAAGTTTTCCGCATCCGTCCAAAGTTTTTCCAAAAGTTTTTCCCAATCTACTTGATTTTGAATGGTTGGATGGTCAAAACTATATTTGTCGCTGGCTGTAAGCGGTCTGCCTTGCAAGACTTCCAAAGCAGCACAGACATAATAGTTTATGTGATAAACGAGCGCAACAATCGTATTAAAAGAGCTCACTTTTGTCGTCGCTTGTTGCCAAGTGACATCAGCCAATTGTGCTTTCAGGTTGACATCTGTCCAATTGCCGCCAAAATAAACAGCTCTGAAATGTTGTGCGATGTGCGTTGTGATGGTCATTTTCATCTTTTTTGGCAAATATACTGAGGGGGTCATATTTTGCAGTCTCAGGTATAAAAATTCCGTAGCAGGGAGCTACAGCGATTGCGGTTTTGGTGTCAATAAAGCTATTAATTGTTTTAATATTGAAGCAGTTTTTTAAGAAGTGCAACAAACGGAAAAAAGGAGAATAATAAACGTTTAAAAATTTAAAAATCCATTTTAAAACCAAACGACTGTACAATCGTCTCGTTTTAAAACGGATTTTTAAACACTATTAAACTTTAGTCAATTGAAAACTTAACCATTTTGCTTTCGCCTTTTGAGTTGTTCAAACGGGCAAAGTAAATGCCTGAAGTCATAGAACTGCTGCGTTCGATGTTAAACTGCGAAGCTCTTGTAGCAGGATACGAACTAATGACTTGACCCATCAAGTTGAGTACTTCAAGCGAATGCGCGTCGTTTGTCACGTTATCAAACGTCAAAATAGCTTTAGCGGTCATTGGGTTTGGCGACACAGCAACGTTTTTAGCCGATGTAAATTCGTTGATACTTGCTTGAAAAACAGTTGTACACGTGTTGAACCTGTAAGTTGGCAACAAAACAGTCGTAGCAGTTGCCGCAATCGTGTAAGTGCGATTGCCACCTGCATTGGCACAAGCTAAACCGCCTAAACCACGCTCATCTTCGGTTGTGCCACCTGCACCGTCGCCCCAGTTGTTCCCGTTGATGAATTTGTATTCGATTATGCCTGTTGCAGGGCGAGTAACAGCTAAAGTAATAGCATAAATACTGTCAGCAACAGCACCCACGGGCAACATTTTAGCCGCAACGCCTGGAGACCAATCGGCTGTACCTGCTATGCCAAGTGCACCTGTTACACGCAGACCATCTGCGCTCAGTTTTCTTCCAGTGCCTTTCAAGGTTACACGGAAAGTAACATTAACTGTTTGAGCCATTGCTTCTGAAACAAAGCATGCAAAAACAATTGCTAGAATGTAAAATTTTTTCATTTTTAGTGAATTTTTAAGTGATAGAAAATAAATATAAAATAAAGTGAATTTAGAAATTTAAAACGTGATATGCAGATTTAGCTCTCTTGGATTAAGTTAACAAATAATATCGAATAGAAGCCAAAAACATATTAAACTTATATGTTGTTACATATATGCATGCTTCATTATCGTGCATTTCGTTACAAAATTAAGTCATATATGCGAGTAATACGGATTTTTAACACTTTTTATTGAAAATTTGCTTATTCCAGCCATTTTCAGTCGTTTGTTATGAATGCAAAGCATCATCACGCTCTGCGTGACAAGATGGTAGATGTAATTAGAGCGTGCATGAGCAGTGATGCGAGTAAAAATCATACCCCCCTCAGTATTGGTAACACTTTTCACTATCTTGTCACGCAGAGCGTGATGATGCTTTGCATTCATAACCCGCCGTTTTAACGGCGCAAAGTGAGTTGACATACGGGAGAAAAATGTCTGCGTCGGCGTAAAATGACTTGCCATACGGGAGAAAAATGTCTGCATCGGCGTAAAGTGAGTTGACATACGGGAAAAAAATGTCTGCAACGGCGCAAAGTGAGTTGACGTACGGGAGAAAAATGTCTGCGTCGGCGCAAAGTAACTTGACATGCGAGAGAAAAAGATTAAAAATAGCTTAAAAGCCCTTTTCATTATTGCCTTTTAATAGGCTATATCTACCGGATTTTTAATATTTGATGTCATTAAAAAAATTTATTTTAAATATTTTAATTTTAAATATAAATAGGCACTCTTTTTGTTATTGTGTGCATGGAAGATTTTTTCCATATCATTTTAATTAACTCATTACAATATGAGACAAATCTATTTAGGCGCTTTTACAAAGTTGCCACAAGGGGAATTACCCACTTATGCTCGAAATGTCGTAAAATTAATGACGGCTGATGCACAGTTTGCACCCCTCAGTAATGCCGTTGCGGGATTAAATACTCGCACCGAGGATTTTGACCAATCTTTGACAGAAAATGTCAACGGGGGACGTTTGGCAACTTTGGCAAAAAATAAGTGCAAACTTTCAGTTATTGCGCAATTATCGGAATTGGCGTTGTTAGTTGATTTGCAAGCCAAAGGTAACGAAAGTGTCATTTTATCTGCTGGTTTTGATGTGCGCAGATCTGCCAGTTATTACACATCATTGGATGCGCCGTTGGTGGTTGACATCGTGAACGAAACAACGCGAGGTCTTGCTACGGTCATTTTGGGCAAAGTTGATGGTGCTACAAATTACGGTATTGAAAAACGCATTGTTGTAGCAGGACAACCCGAAGGTGCTTGGATGAATGGCGACTACAGTTCGGCGTGCAAATTCCAATTTAGAGGCTTGGAATCGGGCAAAACGTATGAATTCAGATTTCGTGCCATCGGCAACAAAGGTTTGGTGAGTCCTTTTTCTGACATTCAGACGTTACTGGTTTCGTAAATTTGGTGCTTATTTATTTACAATTTTAAACTTACAATTAAAAAATATTTATGTATTTACTTTGCCGTTATGTATTAGCTTAAGCCTATCTTTCTGTTGAGAGATAGGCTATTTTGTTTTGCGTAAATTGCTTATCAAAAAATACCTTAAATGCCTTAAATGCCTTAAATGCCTTATACGGCTAAAAATATAGTTTTTTTTACCATTTAAGGTATTTAAGGCATTTAAGGTATTTAAGATTTTATTATCCATTTTCCGTTATAAACTATCCATTAAGTTTACTTTTTCAAAAACCCCAACAAAGCCGCCAAACTTTCCTTCGGACTTTCCTCCATCGGCACATGTCCCGAATTGGGCAAAATAATTAAGGTATCATTCGGCAAATCTTCATGAAAACGGGTCGCATTACTGAGGGGTATCAACATATCTTGTTCACCCCACAACAGCAAAGTACGTTGTTGAATGTTGCGTATTTGCGGCAAACGGCTGGTATCGTAAACACCCGTCATGCGGTCCACAAGGGCTTGACGATTGCCTTTGCGGAGAGTGAGGTCAAAGTATCTGTCCACAAGGGCTTCAGTTACTTTTGATTTGTCGGCATACACATTTTCGAGGCTGGCTTTTGCCATAAAACGCGGCGTAATAAACGTCAGCAATTTATTGATGATGGGTATTCGCGCCACCTTAAAAGCAATGGGTGTACTTTTAGAATTAAGTGGATAACCTGCCGCATCAATCAAAACTAGCTGCACTACCCTATTCGGATGCGCGAGTGTATACTGCCACGCAATTTGTCCACCCAACGAGTTACCCACTAATATGCAGGAAGTAATTTGTCTGTTTTCTAAAAATTGTTCTATAAAAGACACATAATGGTCAATAGAATAATCGCGATTTGGAAACGGACCCGTCAGTCCAAATGCGGGTAAATCCATGCGGATAATGCGTCTTGTGCTTTTCAATGCTTCCGTCCAAGCATTGTAGGTATGCAAACTTGAACCTGTACCATGCAATAAGACTAAAGGCAAAGTGTCTAAGGGATTGCCTTCGTCGCGATAATGCACATTCATGCCTTCAAGAGGCACAAAAGTGGCAGGCGCAGGCGCATACTTATCTTGTAAACTTTTAACAGATTTGTCTTTGTAGCCAAACAATAAACAGATGATGCCCATTAGGACTAAGAGGATAACAAGTAAAACTTTTAATATTTTGCCCATTGTTTTCATGAATAGTTTTTTGTAAAAGTTTAAAAACGTTAGGAAAATTTTTCACATTCGAGCATTGATTGATTATAATCAAGTATCGGATATTTTAAAAATATCCGATACTTATGAGACGCAAACATAACTAATCAACGCTTGAATTTTTTAAATTTTCCTAACGGGGGCTTAATCTTTGGTCAAAATACTGAGGGGGGCAATTATTTAATTCCATCTAGGTTTTGACAAAATAATCAATAAAAAAAAAAGAAAAAACAAAAAAGCAGGAACTGCGACAACGGAAAGTAAAATTTTAGCTGTTTTCAATTGTCCTGAAACTTTCAGCAGCCAACCGCCACCCAAAACGACAGCTAACCCCGCCAGAATGCCTAACCACAGCAACCCATTGAATGAAGAGACGCTACCATCGCCTAAGCCCACTAAAAAAAAATAGAGCGTAACCAATACAACGAGAGCATCTATGCCCCAAAATATCCAAAAGAGTATCATTTACGATGATTTTAAATTCGGTGCAAGATAGTTCCTATTTGTTTTGAATTCTTACCTTTGGCATCTATTTATTGATTACTGAACAACAAGAATATATAAAAATGACAATGCCAATCTATTCCAAAGCGATGATGTTTATTGGACTCTCGTGTTTCACTTTTTCTACGTTCGCCCAAACCGTAATAGGTTTTGGTACGCCCAAAAACGCCACAATTATTATAGAAACCAAAGACAATGCCCTTGTTTTACAAACCGACAAGACAAATCGTCTGTTTATCAATCATTTTGGCAAACGTTTGACGCAAGCATCAGAATACACTGCAATAGCCGCACAATACCATTTTACAAACGACAATGCGGGTATTTACAACCATGCGTACACGCCAAGCGGCTCATGGAGTTTGGTTGAACCTGCCCTGCGCATCACACATGCGGACGGCAATACATCGTCTGAATTGTTGTATGACAATCATTCAGTTAAAAAAATAGATGACAATGTTGTGTTAACGCAAGTGGTTTTGAAAGACCCCGTTTACCCTATCGAAGTCACTTTGTTTTATAAAACATATGCCAAAGAAAACACCATTGAACAGTGGTCAGTTATCACAAATAAAGAAAAAGGGGCAGTGACTTTAGAAAAATACGCCTCCGCAAATCTTTATTTTAATGGCGCAAAGTTCTATCTCAATCATTATCACGGCAGTTGGGGACGTGAGATGAAGCCCGAAGAAGAATTGTTGACGCATGGCATTAAAGTGTTGGATTCTAAACTCGGCGCACGAGCTAATCTGTTTCAACCGCCGACTTTTATGTTGTCATTTGATAAACCTGCTACAGAAGACGAAGGCAAAGTATTACTGGGTACTTTGGCATGGTCAGGCAATTTTCAGATGGATTTTGAAGTGGACTCTTATGACAATTTGCGTTTGATTGCGGGCATCAATCCTCATGCGTCTGAGTATGGTTTGGCGGCAAATCAAGCCTTTACGACACCATCATTTATTTATACCTATTCTGACAAAGGTAAAGGTGAAGCAAGTCGCAACATGCACCGTTGGGCGCGAAAATACCGCCTTTTAGATGGCGAAGGTTCTCGTTTGACTTTGTTAAACAACTGGGAAGCGACCTATTTTGATTTTGATGAACCCAAATTAGTCGGTTTGTTCAAAGATGCAAAGAAGTTGGGCGTTGATATGTTTTTATTAGACGATGGTTGGTTTGCCAACAAATACCCCCGCAACGATGACCATGCAGGTTTGGGCGATTGGCAAGAGAATAGAAAGAAATTACCCAATGGCATTGGTTATTTGGTCAAAGAAGCGACCAACGCAGGTGTCAAATTTGGCATTTGGGTAGAACCCGAAATGGTGAGTCCTAAAAGTGAACTCTATGAAAAACATCCCGATTGGGTCATCAAACAACCCGAAAGACCAGAGCATTATTTCCGCAATCAATTGGTTTTGGATTTGTCGAACCCCTCAGTACAAGACCATGTTTTTGGGGTTTTAGATACGCTTTTTACTAAAAATCCAAA
>JAYTUQ010000061.1:0-10296 GCA_043744455.1 Saprospiraceae bacterium
TCCGTGGTCATCTACAATGTGTGTCTGTGTCGCACCGCAGAGTGTTGCCTGTGCGTCGGCACAAGGTAGGCTCTTTTGCAAGGTTGGCTTTTGTGTGTCAGCTTTGTGTGCCTTGCAAATGTGCCTGACTTGGTGCGTTGGCTCATGGTACAATTGGTGTTATTACTTCAACAAGAGAATCGAAATGAGTTTTGTCTTTACTTTCTACTGCGTCAATTACAATTGTTACGATGTCGGTGCATTCTTGCAAGTCAGGGAAATTTAATGCTCTTGATAGAGAATTGCCGTGTGAATAGTGATGAATGAATTTCAAAACTCTGTCTCTTACGACACTGTCGCCAATGAGAAATTCAAGTTTAGTTTCTAAACCAACGTGTTTAGGAACTTTGAAACCTAAGAACGACTCAAGGTATCGTCTCATTAGGTTGGGTAAATTATAGAGTTGATAAAAGTCTGTTGACGGTGCTGTTTTGAAACAATGAATCAACCAAAACAAATAATGATACTCTGACTTGAAATCTTCAAGCAATTTGTGAATCGTTTTTATTTCAGCGTCACGAACTGCTGCGTTGTTCGGTCTTTCAATTAGAAACATTGCTCTGTTGTCCTTCTTAATTTCTTTGTTAGAAAGAAACCATTCTTTAAGCAGATTGAAAAACTCAAAGTTGTGAGACGAAATGAAAAGTTGTTTTGATGTTACAAATTTGTTCTTGATAAATGAATACAGATTGAATAAGTGGTTTGAATCTAAACTTGAAATCGGGTCGTCAATATAAATAATGCTATCGCTAATTTTATTATTTCGTTCATCCAATTTTGCAGTGAAGTAAGCAAATGCAATTGCTGTCTTTTCTCCTTCGCTTAAATTTTTTGCGTCCTGTCCTTCACGAAGCAATTTGAATTTGTTGTCTGCTGTCGCTTCAATTTTAATATCGTCTTTGCCGAAAAATATTTTCAAGTAATCGTTTACTTGTTCTGCTCCCTTTACTGTTTCTGAAAGTTGATTTTCTATTGCAAGTTTTTCCGCTTTCAAAGTTAGAATTGCACCATCGCTTGTTAAATGATTTGTTCTTTCACTGGCAATGTCTGCAAGAGTCTGTGAATAATTTTCTGCTCTTTCAAACTCAGCTGCATAGTGGTATTTTAATTTATCAATCGCTGCATTTTTTTCAATATCAAATTCTGCTGTCCGTTGGTTGTTCTTTTCAATCGCTGCATTGATTGCTGTAAGAGAAGATTGCAAAGTTCTTTTGTTGTCAGTGATTAAAGTTACTTCCAACTTGTCAAATGGTTTCTCTTGTTTGCTTTTCAAATCTGTAATGAGAGAATTGATTGCTGAATTGTAATTTGAAATTTCCGTTTCAATATTTGCTTTTGCGGTTGTGTATTCCGCTTGTATATCTGTGTAAAACGCTGTCGCTTCTGAAAGTGGCTGTGCAAGTTTTATCAATGCACTTTCAAGTTCTTTTGTTTTTTCACCGATTGATAATTTCAGATTGTCATAGTCCTTTGAAAAGTGATTGTTCAATTCTTCAATGCGGATTTCTGAAATTGTGTTTTCGCAATACTCACAAATCGTTTTTCCTTCATGGAGTTTTTTTCCTGTCTCTACCCAATTGCCTAAAGGAATGTTGTCAAGTAATTTTTGAATTGTCTTTGCGGTTACTTGCTTGTGTAAAATAGTTTCAACTGCACTTTTTAAAGTTGTGATTTCAGAAACTGAAAACGAAATTGGATTTAGTCGTGGTTTTATTTCGCTGGATAACGCTTGACTTTTATTTTTTTCAAACTCCTCTGCTGTCAAAGTATTTGCAACAGTATTGTCCTTCACTTCATCAACATAAGGTCTGAATTGGGTTTTTGTAAAATTTCTCCAACTATAAAACTCACTGGTAGTTCTTGCCTTGTCTGTGAGTTTTTGCTCAATAGAATTACTCTTTGTTTGCGTTGCTAACTTAGCAGTAGCCAAACTTGCTTCTGCTATTTCAATTTCTGTTTTTTTATTAGTAAGATTCGTTTGCAGTTCTGCGTTTTCTTCTCCCAACATAAAAATGGGTTCAATGTTTTCATTTTCCCACTGTAGATTTTTTCTAATGAAATCAGAATTGAAAACTCTAATTACTGGCGGTGTTGTAAATGCTTGGTCAAATTTATTTCCGTCTCCATCTTCCAACTCAAAAGTTGCAGCCAAATAATTTTCATGCAATGCTACAAGTTCAAAACATCTGAATACTCTTGATAAAGTTGTCTTTCCCGAATAGTTCCAACCATAAATAAGATTGAATTGTTTGAATTCAGGAATTGCAGCTTGCCAACTGAAATTCCTGAATACTCCGAAATCTTTTATTCTATTTACTTTGGTTATCATTCCTCTGCTGCTATTGAAAGTTTTTCCTGTGGCATTTCATATTCCTTTGGCTCTGCTTGCCACAACTTATTTATTTCATCTTTTATTTTTTGTTCGTAAAGTGAAATGAGT
This sequence comes from Saprospiraceae bacterium, assembly GCA_043744455.1. GTDB lineage: Bacteria > Bacteroidota > Bacteroidia > Chitinophagales > Saprospiraceae > JAAFJT01. The sequence continues at coordinate 2,480 of JAYTUQ010000061.1, forward strand.
TTCTTGTTTCCATTTACTAATTGTTGTTCTTGTTCTATTCGGGTTACGATTTGTTGTTGTTCTGAAAGTGGGGGAAGAGGAATTCTCATTCCTTTTACCAAACTCAAATTTGCCATTCTGAATTCTCCTAAACTTGTAAATTCAGAATACAATAATTGGGCAGCATAAAAAAGAAATTCTGCTTGCAGTTTGTTTTCATCTTTAGGAAAAATCCCTGCAACATTTTGATTTGTTGTTGCCTCAAAAGTTATGAATGCGGTTTTCCCAATTGTTGCACCAACCAATGCAATCAAAGTTGATTTTGGTTTTAAAACTTTTGCAGAAGAATTTTCAAATCCTTTTTCTGTAATAAATTCTTTTGCTTCACTTACAAATCCATCTTTACAAGCTTCTGAACGAAGCCAAGGAATATTTCCTTTCCAAAATTCTTCTTTATCTCTTGATGGTGTTCCTCCTGATTTCACTTCACACACTTCACCCAACTCAACCATTGCCCAATCAGGATTTATTTCAATTTGTGGTTTGTAGTTTTCTACAACTTGTTTTGCTCCGTTGATAATGGCTTGGTAGCTTTCTACTTTTGAAACTATTTGTTGTTGGATTTCTAAAGGGGGTAAAGGGATTTCTCTTTGCTCAATTCCTCCCTTGGTAATGTGCATCATTGCAATTCCTCTGCCGCCATCTTCTTTGATTGATTCTGTTTCTCTATCCAAAATGTAAAAGAGAAATAATTTATTTATTCTACTTTCATCAGGAAGCATTTTCCAAATATGATAATGATAAATTGACTTTTCACCGTCCCAAATTTTTGGACCAAAAGAAGCTGACCATGCGTAAAGCAAATCACCTTTATCACAATATTTATCTTCGGGTAATTCTAAGTCGGAGTAATACCAACTTCTGTTTGAGAAAAAATTTCCAACTCGTAAAACAGGATACTTTCCAACATCAAGTAATTCTTCTTGTTTGTATGCTTTACCATTTATGACTTCACACACATCTCCCAACTTTACCATTTCAAAATTACTCTGCTTCACATTTTCATTTACTCGGTAACGGTCTATTGACAAATTATAATCGCCTTTAACAGAAATTATTTCCTTCTTAACTAAAAACACATTCTTGTTATCACTTTCAAATTCTGTTTTGTTTTGCAACGACAACTTGTATTGATTCAATAATTCCAAGCAACCTGTCAAATCGTTATTAGCAATTGCCCTGCGTTGTGCTCCTAAATCAAAACCGTCATTATCAATTTTTACAAATAAAATGTTGTCGGTTTTCTTTGCAAGCGTTTTATCCATTAGCAGAATAGAAGTTTTTACTCCGCTGTATGGATTAAAAATTCCTGCTGGTAAACTCACAACGGCATACAAATAATATTTGTCAACCAACATTTTCCGTAATGTTTTGTATGCGTTTGCACTCTGAAAAATAATTCCTTCGGGAATAATAATTCCTGCTCTGCCTTTGCTTGGGTGTATGTGTTCAGCAATGTAATCCACAAACAACACTTCACTTTTGTTTGCTTGTATCGTAAATTTCTTGTGTGGTTTTATTCCTCCTTTCGGTGTCATAAAAGGTGGGTTGGCAATTATTACATCAAAGTATTCACTCCAACGGTCTTCACTCGTTAGCGTATCATACTCGTAAATGTTAGGCGTTATGAATCCGTGCAAATACATATTCACCAAACTCAACCGCACCATGTCAGGCGAAATATCATAGCCAACAAAATTTTGCATCATCTTTTTTTTGTCGTCAGGTGTCAGCAAATCGCCTTTGTTCTTTTTGCTGTTGTGTTGCAGAATGTGTTTGTAAGAAGAAATTAGAAAACCTGCTGTGCCACATGCAGGGTCGCAAATGGTTTCTGTTTTCTTCGGTTGCAATACTTCAACAATAAAATCAATGATATGTCTTGGCGTTCTGAATTGCCCTGCATCGCCTTGTGAACCCAAAACAGAAAGCAGATATTCAAATGCATCACCCAACATTTCACTGTGGTCGTAACTAAACTCATTAATTGTTTTCAAAAACAATTTTAAAGTTTCGGGGTCACGATAGGGAAGGTAAGCGTTTTTAAAAATGTCACGAAACAGTTGCGGTATGTTTGGATTGAGATTAAGTTTTACGATTGCTTCACCGTACAAAGCAAGCATTTCATGTCCTCCAACTTTCGGGTCAAATATTTTTGTCCAAGCATATTTTGAATAATCTTCTAACTTCTCATCATCTTCTTTATTACCTGTGAGTTTAGGTTTTGCAAAAAAAGTTGCGTTCCCTCCAAACGAAATTGCTTCCTTATCCATGTCGTCCATGAACTTGTAAATAAGTGCAATCGTAATTTGCTCCACCTGACTTTTAGGGTCGGGAACTTTGCCAACTAAAATGTCACGGGCTGTATCAATTCTTCTTTTTGTTTCTGTATCAAGCATAGTGTTAAGCCGTGAAGCGGTTTAAGGAAACATTTTCTTTTATGTATGTAGGTATGAGCATTCTCAATTCGGGTGTGAGCTTGCGAAACACATCCCCGTTTGAATTTGTATTGAGTAAAGCGAAATTTTTGTTTTCAATTATCTCACGGAATTCTTTATCGGTGATGTAACTCTTGAAATAATTTTTTGCGTAGTAAAAAATTTGTTCGTCTGGTAAATATCTGCTGTCAAACTTTTCAAATTCATCTTCCAACAATTCGTCTTTGCTTTTGAAGTAAGGAATGAAACCAAAAATCTTTTCAATGATTTCACGAAGTGATAATTTCCTGTCAATTTTAGTTGCTGTTTGCAACTTAGTCATGTTGTAAAAATCTTCAGGCTTCTCAAACATATTTTGCAGAATGTATTTTTCAATCGCTTCCAAATCTCTTTTCTCAATCATCTTCTGAACTTCTTTATTGTCCTTTAGAGTTTCTTCAAAGCGGTCAAAATACATTCTGTCAATCTTCATTCCTTCTACTCCAACTTCATTCACAACCATTGTTTTCAATGGGTCAGGGTTTGTGCTGTCGTATGTGTCGGGTATTGTGTATGTTCTTCCATCGCCCCCATCACCTTCACTTTTTGCAGGGAGTTTTAAAATTTCATCATAGTTAAATTCCTTTTCAAAGTATTCGCAATTTGCAAAGAAGTCAAAGAGTTTAAATTTCTTTTTGTCGGGTTGCAAAACTTCTTTCACAAATTCTTTGTCTAAAAGTTCTTGTAAAAAATTATGCTTCCGTGTTCCTCTGCCTTTAATTTGAATAAAATCTGTTGGCGAAAAAATTGGTCGCATCAAACAAACATTTAGCAAGTCGGGGCAATCGTAACCTGTTGTCATCATGCCAACGGTTACACAAACTCTTGTCTTGCTTGTTTTGTAAAGTGGATTAAAATTTCCTGTGCCGTTTAAATTGTTGTTTGAAAAATTGATTGTGAACTGCTGAGCATCTTGAACAACTGATGTAACCTGCAAAGCAAAGTCCGATTGATATTTGCTTGGAAACATTTTGCCGGCAAACTCATTTAGAATTTGAGTAACCTTTGAAGCATGATTTTGACTTACGCAAAACACAATTGTTTTTCCAATCTCATTTGTTACTGGGTCACGAAAAGCATTTTCTAAAAATGTCTTACAAAAAATTCTGTTCGTGTTTTCCGAAAAGAATTTCTTTTCAAAATCACTCTGCTTGAAAGTTTCTTCCTCGTCCTTTCCTTCTTCATTGGTAGTTGTAACACTGTAACCTTTGTCAGATAAAAGTTGAGTTGTGATTTCAGTTCTTGCATCTGCCACACTTGGATTGACAAGAAAACCATCTTTCACTCCATGCAACAAAGAATATTGGAAAGTGGGTTTGCCATCTGCACAACCGAAGGTTGAGTAGGTGTCTAACAACATTCTTCTTTCCAATTCTCTTGGGTCTTTGTCATTTAATTTGTCAGCATCAATCTTTTTTAAATAATCTTTTGGCGTTGCTGTCAATCCTAATTTGTAGCCAATGAAATATTCAAATACTGCTCTGCTGTTTCCTCCAATGCTGCGGTGTGCTTCGTCTGAAATAACTAAATCAAAATCGGTGGGTGCAAAAATTCGTTTGTATTTGTTGTTGAATAAAAATGATTGAACGGTTGAAACAACTATTTCGTTTTTTCTCCAATCGTCTCTGTTCTCTTTATAAATGCAACATTGATAATCGTTCTTCAAATAGTTTTTAAAATGTTTGTCGGCTTGGTCTTCCAATTCCAAACGGTCAACTAAAAATAAAACTCGTCTTGCGTTTCCTGTCCGCAAAAAAAGTTTGATAACGGCTGCTGCCGTTAAAGTTTTTCCTGTGCCTGTTGCCATTTCAAAAAGAAAGCGTTCTTTGCCGTCTTTCACTTCTTCTTGTATTCTTTCAATTGCTCTTACTTGATATTTCCGCAACAAACGAAGTTTGTTTTCTTCTAAATAATTTTTTCGTTGCGTTTCATCAATCCATCTTGGGTCTTTGTTGTAATCGGGCTTTTGAGTTTGAATGATGTAATCTTCCTTTACACTTTCGGCAATTAAACTTTGAGGATTCGGAACGAAGGAAGTGTAAGCATCAACCGTTTCGGGTCTCGGAAATTTTGAAATGATGCTTGGATTTCCTCTCTGCAAATCCCACAAATAATGTTGGTTGCCATTTGAGAGAATAACGAAACGGCACTTTTGTGCTGTTGCATATTTTCTTGCTTGCTCCTTTGCAGCAAGCGGATTTATTTCTTCTTTCTTGGCTTCCAAAACTATCAACGGAAAACCTTTGTCGTCAAGTAGTAAGTAGTCAATAAAACCGTTTGAAATTTTTTCAAAGTTGTCGCCAAATTTGTCTAACTCAGTTTGTGTCAGTTTAGCCTTATTTTCTAATACAATATTTGCATTTCCTTCGTCATTGTCAAAGAAATGCCAACCTGCTTCCTCCAACAGTTTGTTTATCTTAATTCTTGCTTTTGCTTCTTTTGACATTTAGATAATTCTCAATTTGTAGTTTAGGTCGCTAAGATACTTTTTTTGAACGGTTTATAACCTAACCTCTGTATTGGGGTGGTGGGTGGGCTTGGGTGTTGAGTAAAGATATATTGTTGAAGTGTCGAACAAATGATGATAGATATTCGTCAGCCGGGGTGGGTGGGTTGTGTGTTGGCATTTTTAGCTCTTTGCAAGGTTGGCTTTGTGTCGGGGTTTTGTGCGCCTTGCAATGTGCTAAAAATAGCGTAGGGTCGTGTGGGCAAAGTCATGGATGATTGTATCTGCGTAGGATGTTCAATAGGGTGACGTACAACGATCGAGGCTTTGTGGCAGTTGGGGAATTGACCAACTGTCCGCCCGGAACTGAAGCTAAATTAATAAACAAAAGTTGAAGTTTAAAACTAATGACGAGCAGAATTCCGTCCGCCGAAACCAAAGCCTGGATATGCACTGCTGATGATTGCTGCAACGTCAAGCCCCAATTGCACAAAACCTTTTGTTGGTGGCTGTTTTTAGTCCTTTGGTAATTTGAAATAGTCTTTTGTCGCAACTTCTTTTGCAACTATTATTTCCTTCTTATTCTCGTATTTAGTCCATTTGTAAATCCAGTCCGAATTTGAAATCTCAAGTCTGGGTTGCGGTTGTAAAAGTCGCCAATCTTCGTATAGAATTTCTTCTACTATCTCTCCATTTATGGTGTACTTTGTCTGATGTATTTTGAACTCAAATCTATATTCGCCTTTAATTTCTTTCACTTTTTTTCTTTTCCACTTAAAGGTTATTTCTTTATTGCCATTATCAAAATATTCGGTACGATATTTTTTAGTTTGAATAACTTTTAATTGTCCATTGGGATAGAACTCTCTAATAATAGTTAATCTTTTGATATTGCTTTCATTTCGCTTTATTTTTCCATTGGTGTAATATTCTGTTGTATTAAAGTCAGTCAAATAATAGGATTTATTGCTGTTGTGACTAACTTTAATCAAGTTGGCAGAGGTATCAAATTCTTCAATAAAAATTTCTTTGGGCAAGAATGTCAAACGCTTTTCTGTAATGCCATTTGAGAAAAACGTAACAACGCTGTCTTTCGGTTTTCCTTCTTGAAAATTTCCTCTTATTCTAATGTTTCCATTGGAATAATAATCTTCATCATAACCATTTATCAGATTGCCGCAGCTTTCGTAAACAAAACGAGGATGCATTCCATAAGAACGCAATATTATTTTGGGTTCATTGAATGTGTGAACAAACAATCCTGTGTCCTGAATATTAATTTGGGGAAAGTTAATTTCTCGGTAAGTCCAAAAATGAACATTATAAATCCCCGGTTTTGGCAATTTAACGGTTCCTGATTCAGCATAATAATTTGAGTCCAAATTGTTCGATAAATAATAATCCGATGAATCAATTTTTCCAACTCTGTCACAGGGATTCATTCTTTTAATTTGAAATTTAACTCCTTGTCCATAAACAGAATTAAGAGTTGTCAAAAGCAATATAGCAATAAGAGGTTTCAAAATAAGTTTTGTCAACAGTTACAAATTATTAGGGTGCGTCAATAAAATAGCCACCAACGATAGGGCTTTGGGCAGGTGTGGCATTAGAATTCCGTCCGCCCGGAACCGCTGCTTAGCTTTTGATAAAGTTAAATAATAAGAACTAATGTTCAGCGATGTTTGTCCCGCCCGAACAAATGCTGCTATGTTGCTGATGTTCATTGCTACAACTTCAAGCCGCAATTGCACAAAACCTATTGTTATGTGCCGTACTTCTTATTTTTCGGTCTTCAAGTTTTCATTGCCGTTAAATAAACTGTCTTTTAATTGAAGTCCAAAATACAACGGTCATTATCAGTAACGATCAGTAAATGTCTGTCCTTGCAATAGTTTCAAAATTATGTTATCATAATTATAAACCCACTCAAACGGTTAATATCAGTTGATATCCGTAAATATCTGTATTTCTCAGTTTCAGATCCGTTTCTTAAAATCGTTTGTCAATAATAATCTTTTGTGTTCAAGCTCTATTCCAAAATTTAAAAATAGTAGCACTTCAAAGTCAGTCAGTTTTAAATAGTTTTTACACAATTCAACCTGTTCAGAATCTAAAGAATTTTTTTGATTTTCAATTTGAATAATCACAACGCTATTTACAACAATGTCAAAAGTAAATTCACCAATAATGTTGTCTCTGTAAAAAACAGTTTACCTTTTATTCAATTCGACTTTTAAACCCAAAGACTGCATTTCAAATATTAGAAAGTTTGTATAAAAACTTTTGTCTAGTCCAAAAGGCAAAACAGTATAAGTTGAATAAAACGCTTTTAAAATTGTCGAGCTAATGTCGCCGTGAAGGAGTTCCATTTCTAATTGTTCTTATCAGTAAATATCAGTAACTATCCGTCAGTCAACATCAGTTATTCCATTTCTGGTGCAGTAGGCGGATTCTAGTTTCTAACGCAACTTTTATATTAAAAGTAAACGTTTGTTTTTTATGGTCAATAGATCATTTTTCTTAGTCCGTTTTATCCACTAGCGACGTCGCTTTGCAGCTGTGAGCCTGCCCGCTCGTCCCTGTCGATAAAACTGTCTTTTTAATAATTCAGCGAAGTGTAGGAGTAACCTTATCTTATCACAAATTACTCAAAACATATTGTTCAAACACCTCCTTTGGTGTGCACATATCAAGCACTTTTCTTGGACGTTCGTTTAGCTCATTCTGTACCTCTTTCAACCGCTTTTTGCTGATCTCACCAAAGTCAGTTCCTTTTGGAAAGTAGTCTCTTATTAAGCCATTGCTGTTTTCATTAGTTGGTCGCTCCCAAGGGCTGTATGGATGAGCAAAATACACAT
>JAYTUQ010000062.1:0-10286 GCA_043744455.1 Saprospiraceae bacterium
ACTTCAAGTTGACTCATCCGATTTTTCGGTAAACGGAGTTCGGGCTGTCATCAAAAGTCGTCAAAATGATGTTTTAAAAGCGTATGGTAGTAAAGATACTCTGGTTGTACTTATAAAAGGTGTACCTAGAGCCACTTACAAAAATTTTGTGGACATCATTGATGAAATGCGGATAACAGGTGTAAGACAATATGCGCTCGTTGACCGTGACAAAGTTGATACAGTCATAATGGAGCAAATGAAATTAATCCATTAATTTATTCTTTAAAAATTTAAAACACGTCGTACATGGATAGCAATAAAGACATCCTAAAGATGAGTCTCGATGAAATCGTTTTCATGGGACGCAATAAGCAATATGGAAGTTTTCTTTTGCGGCAGTTGTATGGTAAGCACATGTTGCGTGGTGCTATTGGTGGTGTATTAATTTTTCTTCTCATGATTGCATGGCCCGTTATTTCCTCAAAATTGAGTGAAATGATGGCATCTAAAGAAAAATTGGACATGAGAGAGGTTGTTCTTGCTGAACCGCCTCCTTTAGACAAAGAAGCGCCACCACCGCCACCGCCACCGCCACCACCACCACCACCACCGCAAAAGCCACAAATCAAATTTGTGCCACCTAAGGTGACAATTGAAAAGGAACCTGAAAAACAGGAAATCATTCCTCCTGTTATTCCAGATAATGTCGACATTGGCACTAAAGAAATCAAAGGGGATACAGCGGTGAAAACGTATCAGGCACCCGTTGCGGCACCGCCACCGCCACCGCCACCACCTAAGGAAAAAGAAAAAGTGGCAGCACCAGAGCAAATCTTTACCATTGTTGAGCAAAATCCTGAATTCCCTGATGGTCAAGCAGCCTTGTTTAAATGGCTCGGACAAAACATCAAGTATCCAGCGATAGCGCGTGAAAATGGTATCGAAGGGACAGTTTATGTTGGTTTCGTTGTCAATACTGACGGTTCAATTGTTGACGTTACCGTGAAACGTGGTATCGGTGGCGGTTGTAACGAAGAAGCTGTTCGCGTTGTCGGGAATATGCCTCGTTGGAAGCCAGGTAAACAACAAGGTCGCGCTGTACGTGTCGCTTACACTTTGCCGATTAAGTTTAGATTAGAGTAATTTTTTGATACTCAAATTTGGAAAATAAAAAAGTCTCTTGCCATTCATTTCGCTTGAGACTTTTTTATTTTTTCTAAAATTAACTCCAATACTTTTTTTAGAACTCAATTTTTATATTTTTAAAACATTATTATCTATTGCAAAGATTCTAAAATCACAGGTGCAGGCTTGAAAAATATCTTTAATTCTGTCCTCGTGGGTGTCCGTAATAAAAACTTGTCCAAACGATTGATTCAAAATAAGTTGCAATAAGTTTTTGACACGCTGCTCATCAAGTTTGTCAAAAATATCATCGAGCAAAAGAATTGGTGATTCACTTTTTACCCCCCTCAGTATTTCGTATTGTGCGAGCTTCAAAGCAACGACAAATGATTTCAATTGACCTTGTGAACCGAACTTTTTTACTGACTTTCCGCCCATCTCAAATCCTAAATCATCTCGATGAATGCCCACTGTTGTGCGTTGCAAAATCCTATCTTTATCACGGCTGCTTAACCAAAAGTTAACATTCTTTTTTTCCGCTGCCTCATTTTCGGCAATCATTTTAACCAGGGGACTTTCATAGACAATCTGAACGGTTTCACGTGCATCAGAAATATTTTGATAAATGTTATTGAATACGGGTTCAAAATCAAGCACAAATTGCTTTCTCTTTTGAAAAATATACATAGCTGAAGGCAGCATTTGTTTCTCATAAATGGTCAATAGACTATCTAAATCACTGTTTAAGTTTTCGTCAAAGACATAATTAGTCACTTGAGGAGCATATTTTTTTAGCAAAGAATTGCGCTGATTTAATATTCTATTATAGAAAATGAGATGTGTAAGATATGCATTATCAAGCTGTGAAAGGGTATTGTCAATAAAACGGCGGCGGGCTTCACTGCCTTCTTTGACCAATTCTGTATCGTCAGGCGTCATCATAACGATGGGTAAAAAACCAATATGTTCCGAAAGAACGGAGTAGGAAACATCATTTCGTTCAAAAACCTTCTTGCGGCGGGATTGTACTTTGGCGACAACTTTCTCTGTCAGACTATTTTTTTTAAAAAAGCCTTCCAATCGTAAAAAATCTGCCCCCCTCAGTATCACATCACTATCTGAAGGTAAAAAGTAGCTTTTGCACATGCAGAGATAATAAATAGCATCTAAAAGATTGGTCTTTCCCATGCCATTGAGTCCCACAAAAGCATTGAGTCGCTCGCCAAACATAAATGTGTGCGACGCATAACTCTTAAAATTCGTTAAAGTGATTTTTTCTAAGTGCATTGCCGCAAAAATAGCTCATTTATCCATCTTTTTACTCTCCTGGGGTATATCAAATATGCCTTTTGTATCATCCACCCAATGAATATGGCTGATATTGGCTTCTCCGCGCACTTTTGTAAAGCCTTTTGCCTCATCCCATGCCGTAAATTGCCATTTAGTGGGCAATTGTATACCGTCTAATATAGTCCAACCACCGTAAGTAATAGCGTTGGGTGTGGATTCTTCTGGCATTTTACCACCATACGTCACGATATACGACATACCTTCCAGCAAATTTAACTGTGGATTACGATACAAAATATACCAATCGTTGGGTGAGTCGCCTGTGCCATTTGCAAAGGTCATTTTAGCAGTTGGGTAAGCCCGTCCATCATTTAATCGGTCAATATCAGCCATTACAGTTACTCCTTTGTCCCGTAATTTGAAGGGCGCAAAGAAGAAATAATGCCACGTTAAAACATCAAATCGCGCGCGTTTGTAGTCTGCTGAAGCAGGATACATAAATACATCTGTACCATCGAAATAAACACTTGTGCCATTTTCGAAGGCTAATTTTACTTTTCCTGAATTGGTTTGCGACGTAAGCGTTGCTTTTAATGTTGTTTTTCCACCCCATATAACTTCAATATCGAAAGCGAGTGCTTTGTGCTTAAAAAAGGCTTTGCTGTTGTGCGCTTTTTCAATTTTAGCAATGAAATCATCTGCTATTTGAGGTTTTGGATTGAAAAGCACTTGCCCAAAAGACAAAGTGATGTTGAAAAGGAAAAGGAGAAAAAGCGTATTTTTTTTCATAAACAAATAGATTTTAGCTTTTTAGGTGCAAATTTCGCTTTCCAGCATCACTAAAATATCACAAAAATTTGATAATTTTTGCAAACTATTTCTTTCCATAAAAAGCGGCTGTCTGTTTCACCCCCTCAGTATAAGGCGTTGGTTTCCAGTTAAATTGGTTTTCAAATTTTGTGGAATCGAAATGATAATCCACTTCATATTGATACAACATCTCTTGCATTTCTCTCAAAATAGGTATAAAAATGCCTAAAATGCGGTTCATCGTTTTGCCAAGAATCATCATTTTAGGTTTTACACCATATTCAGCCGCTATCATTTCTATCAATTCACGCCCTGTTGGTGCAGGATTGGCTGTTGGCAAATGCCAAATTTGATTCCATGAGGTCGGTGACGAAGCGAGGTCTGCGAGTGCTTTGCCCATATCAGGCGTGTAAGTGAAGGAGTGGCGTACGTCATCGCGAATAAGATATTGACCCGATTTACCTTTTGCCAAATTTTCAAACATCATTGCCGTCAACATACTGAGGGGTGTCGCTGGACCATAAAAATCAGCCGCACGAGCGATAATAGCATTCAAGTTTCCAGCTTTTGCTTCGTCCATCAGTAGCATAGCAATTTTAGCACGGACTTCTCCTTTTTTACTGGATGGCATATAAGGCGTTGTTTCTGTCATAGTACCGTCCACTTTTCCGTAGGCATAAACATTGTCAAAAAAGATGAGCTTAGCATTGTGTCTTTTGCAAGCATCTATCGTGTTTTGCATCAAAACGGGCCATTCTTTTTGCCAAATATCAGTTTTATAGGTTAAACCTGCGGTGAGATAGACAATATCTGAACCTTTGACGGCATCCGAAACAGTTTGTGCATTTAGTAAATCGGCTGAAACAAGGTCTGTTACGCCTTGAAAGGGTTTTGCAGAACGACTGACTAAACGGATATTTTCGCCGCGTTTCAAAAGTTCTGTTGTTAAATTATTCGCTATAGGACCGCCTGCACCTAAAATTGTTTGCTTCATTTTTTCTAATTTTATATTAAGATAAACGATTTTTATAGTCTTCATAAGTAAACGTTCTCACCAATTTGAAGATATTGTCTTCTGTCCAAATACCAATAGATGGATGCGGTACGCCGTTAAACATGGAGGTTTTCACCATCGTGTAATGTATCATATCTTCAAAAATGAGCGTATCACCGATGTTTATGTCTTTGTCAAAGCTATATTCTGACATAAAATCGCCAGACAAACAGCTTGTGCCGCCTATGCGGTAGGTCGCTTTGCCTTCGATTGGGTCGGTTGCGCCGATAATGCGCGGACGATACGGCATTTCAAGCGTATCGGGCATGTGCGCTGTAAAACTCACATCAACCATCAAGGTTTTTACGCCATGATTGTTCACAATATCCAAGACTTTTGAGACCAAAACGCCCGTGTTCCAACCCACAGCACTGCCTGGTTCTAAAATAATATCGAGGTGTGGGTAGCGTTCTTTAAAACGTTTAAGTGCCTGTATTAAATGGTCAACATCGTAACCAGGGCGTGTCATCAAATGTCCGCCTCCTAAATTAAGCCATTTCAATTTCGGCAACCAACCGCCAATAATGTCTTCAACCCGCTGAATCAACCCCTCAGTATCTTCAGCACTTGACTCACACAAAGCATGAACGTGGATGCCTTCGATGCCTTCGGGCAGCGTGCCATTGAAATTCTGTAAATCCTCACCCAAACGACCCCCTGCTTTGCTGGGATTATATAAATCTGTTTCAACAACAGAATATTCAGGGTTGATACGAAGACCGCAACTAATTTTATGCTTGTTGCCTTGATTCCATGTTTTTACTGAGGGGTAGTAACGGTGAAATTGAGAAAGAGAATTGAAGGAAATATGGCTCGAAAACTGCATAATTTTGTCGAATTCATCTGGAAAATAGACAGCAGCATAAGTATGAGCTAAAGACTGCATTTCTTCAAAACACAAACGAGCTTCGTAAACACTACTTGCTGTTGCCCCGTCGAGGTATTGACGTACAAGCGGAAACGACGACCACATCGCATAACCTTTGAACGCACATATAATATGTACGTCTGATTCGGTCTTGACACGATTCATCAAAATGAGGTTTTGACGCAGCAATTTTTCATCTAAAACATAACAAGGTGCGGGAATTTGAGAAAAATCCATTTTTACTTTTTTTATTCGGGTAAATCAAGGGCGAAAATAGGAAATTTGCACGCAAAACATTTTTTGTTTTTTATCCACAAATTAAAAATTAATGAATCAAAAAATATTTTTTTCCGTTTTTAGATTATTGAAGGTAAAATTTAAACGGTAGGGTTTTCTTATAAAAATGAGTTTGAGGGCTACGCCCCGATAATTATTTGTTATTTCCATATTGCTACCAATGTTATGCACCTAACGGTGCTTATATCGTCAGGTAATTGCGCCGTTAGGTGCATAACATTGGTAGCAATAAGTTCTGAACATTAACTTTAATCGCCCTGTAAGGGCAAAAAAAGTTTTATAAGAAAACCCTAATTTAAACGGTTTATAACGTTAAGCCCTTTGCAATAAGTTTTACCTTTGCAGCTTAATTTACTCAACAAAGCGTTAGCAATCTTTTGAGTCAAACTTAAAATCAACTTTCTCCAATATGAAAAAAGTTCTCATTACCGGCGCAGCTGGTTTCTTAGGTTCGCATTTATGCGACCGTTTTATTGCCGAAGGGTTTCATGTTATCGGCATGGACAATCTGATTACAGGCGATTTGACAAATATCGAACACCTTTTCCCATTGAAACGTTTTGAATTTTACCACCACGACGTGTCTAAATTCGTTCATGTGCCCGGTGATTTGCATTATATTATGCACTTTGCCTCTCCTGCGAGTCCAATAGATTATTTGCAAATGCCTATTCAGACGCTCAAAGTAGGGTCATTGGGTACGCATAATTTGTTGGGTTTGGCAAAGGCTAAAAACTCACGTTTTATCATTGCTTCTACATCTGAAGTGTACGGTGACCCGCTTGTGCATCCACAAGTTGAAGAATATTGGGGGCATGTCAATCCGATTGGTCCTCGTGGTGTGTACGATGAAGCCAAACGTTTTCAAGAGGCTATAACGATGGCATATCACCGTTATCATGGTCTTGAAACCCGCATGGTGCGTATTTTCAATACTTATGGACCGCGTATGCGTGTCAACGATGGTCGCGTTTTGCCTGCGTTTTTCTCGCAAGCCATTCGTGGCGAGGGCTTGACAATGTTTGGTGATGGCTCACAAACCCGTTCATTTTGTTATGTGGATGACTTGGTGGAAGGTATTTACCGTTTATTAATGAGTGATTATGCGAATCCTGTAAACATTGGTAATCCGTCTGAAATCACGATGATGCAGTTTGCGAAAGAGATTATGGCATTGGTCAACAATCCAAAAGCGTATATTGATTATCGTCCGTTGCCTGTGGATGACCCGAAACAACGACAACCAGACATCACCAAAGCGCGTGAGATTTTGGGTTGGGAACCTAAATTTAACCGCGAGGAAGGCTTGAAATTGACGTACGAATATTTCAAAAAGGTTGTGAAAGTAGAATGATAGACCTTTTATACTGAGGGGGTATTCAACTGATGACTTGGTGTTATCGGTTGAATTATCGTCCAAAAAACATAACGCCTTTCGGTACGAAACCGAAAGGCGTTTTGCTTTGAACCTACGCCATTCTATGCCAAACGTGTTCCATTTTGTGATAAAATGCCGTCATTCTGCGGCAAACTTGTTTTATTTCGTCTTAAAATGCTGGCGTTTTAAGATAAACTTTTTTCATTCTGTCTCAAAATGTTAGCGTTTTACGATAAACTTGTTTGATTTTGTCCTAAAATGTCGGCATTTTAGGACAAACTTGCGCCATTCTGTCTTAATCTGTCGGTATTCTACGATAAAGTTGTGCCATTTTGTTCTAACATGTCGGCGTTTTAGGACAAACTTGTTTCATTTTATCCTAAAATGTCAGAGTTTTGAGATAAAGTTGTGCCATTGAAGGGGCAAGGGTTTGAATTGGGATTTATAGGATGCCCTAAGGATGTGATAGGATTCAGACTTTCTGTTCACTTTTTATCGGCTGTAAACTGTATAAATCCTATTCTTGTTAAATCAAATGGTCGCGTTGACGAATACCACCGCCTTGTTTAGCCTTTGTGCAGTGGGGTTGGCATGAGTGCTTTGTTCTCAACCGGTTTTTTTTTCATTCTTTTGAAAATCTAAGACCCCCTCAGTAGTAGGGCGGTTTTCAGATTATAATTTGTTATCACTTTGGATTTGCTTAACAAATTCAATACTTACATCAAAATCTTCGGCTATTTCTTCAACACTTAATTTGCCTCTTTTCAAGGCTTTTATGATGTTTTTTGTTTTTTCTTCAATTTTCCCTTCAATTTTCCCTTCAATTTTCCCTTCAATTTTCCCTTCAATTTTCCCTTTCGTTTCTCCGTCATCAAAGGCTGTGTCAATGACATTTTTTAAGTCTCTGTATGATTTTAAACTTTCTTCATATTGTTCTTTTTCTTCGGGCGTGAATTTAGCGATTTCGGCGGCTTCAAATAGCTTTTGAAATACCCTCTCTTGGAGTTTTTTAGGTCTATTTTGGAGCGTTGATAAATGTTTTAGTACATAAAGCCACTTGTCATAAGTCGTTTCTAATTCTTCTTCGGTCTTTGTAAAATGCGGCATTTCTAAATAAATATAGGTCAATTTATCATAAAATACCTTGCCTTTTTGGTTTTTCAATTTTACTTCATGTCGCACTTCAAGCGGGTCTTTGCTAATGTCTTCACTTGTTTCGTCAGCACTAAACACAAAATCCAATATCCCAACTGTATAAATTGGCGACAATTTATAATTCCAATCACCTGTCTGTGCCTGTTCTTGTATCGGAAACGATGAATAAAATACACTTCTATCTTTGAAGTAGTTTTGTTTAGCTTTTTGCATTTCTACAATAAACCGCTCTCCAAGCGAACTGATACAATATAAGTCAAATATCGCTTTTCGGTCTAATTCTGTCTGTCCTACGTTTTCATTGTTACGGTATTGTAAATCAGCAATTCTCTTTTGTTGAGGCAAGATGACCTCATTCAAAAAATCAATCAATAGGTCTTTATTCAGTTCTGTTCCGAACAGTTTCTTAAACCCAAAATCGGTAAAAGGATTGATATATTTTTCTTTAACTGCCATATTTATAGCTTTTTTAGATTACAAAGTTAGCAATTTTTTGATTTTAGAACGGGTGTTTTTTTGCTTATAATTGTTGAGAACGGGCACATTGACGCATACACGCCGCCTGCGTTGGCTTTGTGTGTTGGGCTTTTAGCGGCGTGTTTGTGTAAACGCGACTGTTCGATGACGTATTTTTTCCTTTTATTTTTTTTGTTTGAGTTTGTACGGTTTCTGATACCCCCCTCAGTATTTTAGCTACTTTTTGTCTCTATTTTATCTTTTTAGCATTTTTTATCTTTAAATCAACGCTATTCAAGTCTTTTATCCATTTTTCAATATCGGGGTCTATCCAATTCAAAATGTCAATTATGTCCTTGTAAACGCTTTCAAATATCGAATACTTTTTTTAATTTTGTGCTGTGATGCTTGGTCAAGCCTCTTATTGTTTTTCAATAACGTAACCAAGTTTTAGGAACATAAAGGACTTCGGCGCATTGCTTGGAGTCCTTTATTACTTTCAGCTACTCCATTTCTGTAATTTTTCTCGGATATTTCTTTGTATTTTGGGCTTCTTCTAATTGGTGAGAACGGTCCCGTTGACGAATATACGCTGCCTACGTTGGCTTTTTGTGTGGGGCTTTTGGCGGCGTGTTGCATCAACGATTTGTTCTGTGAAGGCTTTTTTTACTTTTTTGAATGAACAGTTTTTTTACCCCCTCAGTATTTTTTGCTTTTTTGCCTATTTTTTGAATTTTTTACTGATTTTATCAGCAAATACCCCCTCATTATATCTCCACTTTTGACCATTTTTATTCTTTTTTGTCACTCTCAAAATTAAAAATGGTGGTCATGTTTTTTTACGAATTATCGTATTTTGAACCAAATTCATTGATTTTGATGTAGCTAAACTTGTCGAGTGTTACTATGTTCCACAGTTAGAAATAATCCTCCGCATTTTTGTTCTGAAATTGTCCCAAAGTTCGCTGTCCCACTCGGCAGTTTTTAAATTATCAGAATAGTTTTTAAGAGAAATTGTTAATTCCTTTGCGAATCTTACACTGTCAACAACGAGGCTTTCATCGTCAAATAAATTTGTTCCGCTTCGATTTACAGTCCAACCACCTGTGGTTTCGCCCTGATGCAAAATACCACAGCGAATATGTTCATAAAACGCTTGTTCTCTGCCTATAAATGCTGCAAAATTTAGCTCTGATTTAAAGAATTGTTTAAATGCTTGGCCCGATTTACGGTCGCTGTCGCCCCATCCGTTTTTGAAAGATTGCAATGTTTCAATAAGTAAGCAACAATTTGCCATAATTGAAAAACCGTTTTTATATTCCTTAACAAATTTTGCATCATCGTATAGGAAAGGTTTTAAATATCGACTATGCAGTCTTTGGAAAATAAAGTCTGCGATTTGTGTCTGATTTTGAGCAGTTACGAAGTCAAGATATTGCTGAATTGTGATATTTATTTCAACACCGTCTTTGTCAAACCACCTTGCAATTTCTATTGTTGTATGAGGAGTATTGGGCATTTTTATATTTTTAGTTTGATTGATGAATCAATTTTGATTTAGTCTTTCTCATTACAAGTAGATAAAACTGCTATTATAACAAGAAGACCCATTATGTAATAAGCATAATTCGTGTTTTTTTCCTTATCTTCAATAAATTGTCGAAAAATTATAAGGCACATTACAATTGCTAATGCGGAGACTGCTAACCCCAAAAGTAAACTTGTCAATTCTTTCATTCTTTTTCTTTATTTTTTTATGAATTTAAAGATTTTGGTAACTACACAGGTAGAGTGAAATAAAATAAAATATTGGATAAAGAAAAAAGTTATACCTTAGATTGATGACAGAACAAGAAGAAATATCTTTACGA
>JAYTUQ010000063.1:0-35254 GCA_043744455.1 Saprospiraceae bacterium
AAAGATTCACCTTTAATATGACTAATTTTGAACACTTTAGAGCAAGATGTTTTGCGTTCAAAAATTAGTTGCCGCTAAAATTGTCACAGAGCCAAAAAATTAAACAAAATGTGTTTTATTCAACGATTGTAAAGTTAAGCGTTTTTATAAAATAAAAAAAGGAGGGATTTAAATTACAAAAAAATAATTTTAAATACTTGACAGTCAAGTATTTAAAATTAAAAAAAGCTAAGTAGATAAGTATTTATATAAATAGCGAATTAGCTATTTATATAACAGTACAAATAATTTTTAAAAAAAAGTTTGTAATGACATTTTTACTGAGGGGGTACTCAACGCCCAAAATCATCTTGAACACGGACAATATCGTCTTCATCAGATGGGTCTTTAGAATTGGTATGTTGCCAAATTTCAGCGATAATGCCCCATTCGTCAAGCCCAACAAGGCGGTGGCGTTCGCCTTGATGTAAGTTGACAATATCACCCAAAGCTAATTTTTTAACCTCCGTTTGTTCGTCCGTATCGCTGATGACAACGCCTGCTGTGCCGCCCACCACTTTCCAAATTTCAGCGCGGCGAAAATGATATTGCCATGACAAACGTTTGTTAGGTTCGACCAACAATATTTTTGGGCTTAATTTTTCATATCCTGCGAAATCGATAAGGGATAGATGTGGAAAATAGGTTTCAATAAAAAGCGGTGCTTGTGATTCATCTATGACAAAAAAACCACCCCACGGGCGGGCGCGGTCTTGTTTATCAATGCGAAAACCCAGTTTTTCAACTTCTTTTTCAATTTTGTTAAAGACGCTTGTCCTTTCTGAATGCATAATGATTTTGTTTTTGATGAAAATTTTGCTGCCACGAATTAATAAAATAAATCATTCTAATTTGTGTCATTTGTGGCAGCAAAATATAAATAAATAATGGTGCGAAAGTACGGTGATAAAATGTTACATTCTATAAAATAGGGCATTGAATTTCATTGATATATGGTGCGAACGCTCCATCAAGCCAGAGGCATGACTGAGGGGGGTATTTTTTTGAAAAAAACGTGTCAAAAAGACACAAAAATTAAAATCGGTTTTTATCTTTGTTTTAAGTTTTAAAATTACGTAAAAAACGTCATTCTTAGAATAATTAACCGATTTTTTACTTTTATGAGCTAACATTCACTGATGTTATGACTCAATACGAACACACAACACGCCTTTTAGTGGCAACCGATTGCATCATCTTCGGCTTTGATGGCGAAGAATTGAAACTGTTGCTCGTCAAAAGGAACATTGAACCACACAAAGGAAAATGGTCTTTGATGGGCGGTTTTGTCAATAACGATGAAGATTTGACGGCTGGAGCAGAGCGCATTTTGTACGATTTGACGGGTTTGACGAATATTTATGTTGAACAAATAGGCACTTTTGGAGAAATCAATCGCGACCCTGTTGAACGTACGATTTCGATTGTATTTTTTGCACTCATTAATATTCATGACCACGACGAAGCAGCCGTAAAAGCGCACAATGCCCATTGGATCAGCTTAAAACATAAGCCAGAATTGATTTTTGACCACGATAAAATGGTTGATAAGGCTTTGGAACACTTGCGTTACAAAGCCGCTTTGCATCCTTTGGGATTTGAATTATTGCCTGAAAAATTCTCTATTCCACAACTGCAAAAGCTTTATGAAGCGATTTATGATATGAAATTAGATCGGCGAAATTTTAGTCGTAAGATTTTATCCACCCAATTATTGATAGATACGGGGGAAAAAAACGAGCAATCGGTTACTAAAAAAGCAATCCTTTATAGGTTAGATGTCGTAAGGTATGCCGATAAATTTCACTCTTTCTGGCATTTTATGCCTGACCCTGTGATGTGAAAACAGATGAAAGTATTTTTAGATGAAACATTATAAAACAAACCAAAAATGGCAGAAAAAAGCATAATTCCCTTTGAAAATAAAGAAATTCGTAAAATTTGGTACAACGACGAATGGTATTTTTCGGTGGTTGATGTCATTGAAATTTTGACAGACAGCAAAAACCCTAAATCATACTGGGGGAAATTGAAGGAAAGAGACAGTCAGTTGTTGACAATTTGTCAACAACTGAAATTGCCTTCAAAAGACGGGAAAAATTACAAAACGGATTGCGCCAATACTGAGGGGTATCTAAAAAGATAAAAATGCTGAACACACAATTCGACCCTTTTCCAACACTCGCAACAGAGCGTTTGAATTTGAGAATGATAAGCCTCGACGACGCGGAAGCGATGTTTCCGATGCGTTCCGACGAGCGTATGATGGCGTATATTCCGCGTTCACGCGCCAAAACAATCAATGATGTAACGGCATTGATTCAAACGATGCTCGATGGTTTTGAAAAAAGAGACAGCATAATTTGGTCAATAACGCTCAAAAATGACCCAAAACTCATCGGTACAATCGGTTTTTGGCGCATGAAAAAAGAGGATTTTCGGGTTGAAGTGGGTTATTTGATACATGCGGATTTTTGGCAAAAAGGCATCACTTATGAAGCCTTACAACCCGTTTTGGCTTATGCTTTTAAGGTCATGAATTGCCATTCGATTGAAGCGGTTATTGACCCTCAAAATGTGGCTTCGGAACGGCTGCTTCAAAAATGTGGCTTTGTGAAAGAAGCACATTTTAAGGAAAATTGCTTTTGGGATGGGCGGTTTTTGGATTCGGTGGTTTATTCGTTGTTGAAAAAATAGGCAAAATACTGAGGGGGGTATTTTTTTCCAATAAATGAAATTACACCAACTATAAAACAAGCATCAATAATGACGACCGTTTTAAAAGCGGGAATTCTATGAATTATTTTGATGAGTTGCAAAGCCGGCTTCGAGAAATACGCATATCAGAGCGTTTTTTTTATCAAAAAATAAAAGACATTTATACCACAAGCATTGACTACGATGCCAAAGACGAAAGAACGGTTACTTTTTTTAAGGTTGTGCAAAACAAATTGCTTTGGGCAATCAGTCAACAAACGGCGGCGGAACTGGTGTATCGAAGAGTTGATGCTAATTTGCCATTTTTGGGTATGCAATCGTATGACAAGAAAAGTGATGTATCCATCAAAAAAACAGACGTGAGTATCGCCAAAAATTACTTAAATGAAGATGAAATAAAACTGTTGGGTTTATTGGTTGAACAGTATTTGGCTTTTGCCGAAACAATGGCGCAGCAACGTACACCTATGTATATGGCAGATTGGGCAAACCGATTAGATACAATTTTGCAACTTAACGGGCGCGAATTGCTCACACATGCTGGAAAAATAAGCCATGAACGTGCCTTAGAGAAATCGAGCGAAGAATATGAGAAATATAAATTGGTTCAAAAACAGCTCGAAAAAGAACAGAGTTTGAAGGAGATTGAAGAAGATATTAAAAAAATGATCAAGTATAAGTTATGAATTGTTTTAAATAATTGAAAATCAATCACTTATCTGATTTCTTTTTTCAATTCAAAACTAAAAAAGTGTCGTTTCAACACAAAAAGTAACAATTATTAACAACAGAATTTATGGATTTAAAGAAACTCGAGGTTTGGTTTGTCACAGGCAGTCAACATTTATACGGCGAGGAAACGCTGAAAACCGTAGCAGAACATTCAAAAATCATTGCAAATGCGCTGAATGTATCGGAAAAAATACCTGTTCAGGTAATATTTAAACCTATAGTGACGATGCCCGATGAGATTTACAAAATCTGTCAAGCGGCAAATATGGATACACATTGCATCGGCATTGTGGCGTGGATGCACACGTTTTCTCCTGCCAAAATGTGGATTCGAGGGCTTAAAGCGTTGCAAAAACCGATGTGTCATTTGCATACGCAATTCAACCGCGACATTCCTTGGGGCGATATTGACATGGATTTTATGAATCTCAATCAATCGGCGCACGGCGATCGGGAGTTTGGTTTTATGATGACCCGTTTGCGGTTGAATCGGAAAGTCGTTGTGGGACATTGGGCAGACCCCTCAGTACACGACCGTCTGAATGTGTGGATGCGGGCGGCGGCGGCACGTTTTGACTGGCAAGGCGGTAAATTTTGTCGTTTTGGCGACAATATGCGGCAAGTGGCTGTGACAGAAGGCGATAAAGTGGAAGCGGAAATGACCTTTGGCTATGCTGTGAATGGTTACGGTATGGGTGATTTGGTCAAAATTGTGAATGATGTGAGCGATGGGGACATTGATAAACTAGTTGCCGAATACGACGTATCTTACACCCTTGCGGCATCGTTGCGCAAAGGTGGCGGGCAACATTTTGCCTTGCGCGATGCGGCAAAAATCGAATTAGGTATGCGCTATTTTTTAGAAGATGGTGATTTTAAAGGTTTTACCGATACATTTGAAGACCTGCATGGTTTGGTTCAACTGCCAGGCATTGCATCGCAACGCCTGATGGCTTCGGGCTATGGTTTTGGTGGCGAAGGCGATTGGAAAACAGCGTCAATTGTTCGTGCCGCAAAAGTTATGGCAAGTGGTATGGCGGGTGGAAATTCTTTTATGGAGGACTATACTTACCATTTTGACCCCGAAAATAACCTCGTTTTGGGGGCACACATGCTTGAAATTTGTCCTTCTATCGCCAAAGGGAAGCCTTCATGTGAAATTCATCCGTTGGGCATTGGTGGCAAAGCAGACCCTGTGCGTTTGATTTTTGACGTGTCGGGGGGTGCCGCTTTGAATGTATCGTTAGTGGATATGGGCAACCGTTTCCGCTTGTTAATCAACGAAGTAGATGCCGTTGAACCCGTTGAAAAGCTGCCCAAATTACCAGTTGCAAGGGTTTTGTGGCAACCTAAACCCGATATGGCAACGGGCTGTGCCGCTTGGATTTATGCAGGTGGCGCACACCACACCGTTTACAGCCAAAATTTAACGACCGAATATTTTGAAGATTTTGCCGATATGTTCAACCTCGAAACTGTTATCATTGATGCTAAAACCGACCTTCGTTCATTGAAAAATGAATTGCGTTGGAATGAATTGTACTATAGATAATTAGAAATGACCCCCTCAGTATAAAAGCGATTAATTCATTAAAAATAAATATTTTACAATGGAAAATAAACTGTTATTCATATTTGCTACCATTTTAACAATGGTTTCTTGCAAAAATTCAGAACAAAAACAACCTGCACAGGTCATGGATATGAACCAAAAAGCAACTATTGAAAAATCCTCTTTTGGGACAACAAAAGACGGTCAAGCACTTGACCTCTACACACTTAAAAACGTGGCGGGTATGACCGTAAAGATTACAAACTACGGCGGCATTATCGTCTCATGGACTGCGCCAGACAAAAACGGTAAGTACGAAGACATCACTTTGGGCTGTGATTCTATCGGCGGTTATGAAAAAGGTGCTCCCTTTTTTGGTGCGCTCGTTGGTCGTTATGGCAACCGTATTGCGAAAGGGAAATTTAGTTTAGATGGTAAAAGCTACACTTTGGCAACTAATAATGGCGCAAATCACTTGCATGGTGGCATCAAAGGATTCGACAAAGTAGTGTGGGCAGCAACACCGATTGAAGGTCCGCAAGTAGGCTTGAAATTGACCTACACAAGTAAAGACATGGAGGAAGGTTATCCCGGAAACCTTTCTGTTGAAGTCCTTTATACATTACAAAAAGACAATGCTTTAAAAATTGATTATAAAGCCACAACAGACAAAACAACGATTGTCAACTTGACCAATCACGCTTATTTCAATTTGTCGGCTGATATGAATAACACAATTTTAGACCATGAATTGATTTTAAATTGTAATGAATTCCTTCCGGTTGACAAAACGCTGATTCCAACAGGCGAGCTAAAATCCGTTAAAGGAACACCTTTTGATTTCACAGTAGCCCATAAAATCGGTGAGCGCATCAATGATACCATGGATATGCAAATCAAATTCGGTGGTGGATACGACCATGCTTGGATTTTGGCACCACAAAATACTGAGGGGGGTGGTTTGCGTGTCGCTGCGGTGGTAACAGAACCGACAAGCGGCCGTTCGATGGAAGTTTTGACAACTGAACCAGCCGTTCAGTTTTATACGGGCAACTTTTTGAACGGCACTATCAAGGGAAAAGGGGGTGTTATTTACAAAAAACGCTCTGGTTTATGCCTCGAGACGGAGCATTATCCCGATTCACCGAACCAACCCAAATTTCCAACAACGACTTTGAAGCCAGGTGAAACGTATAAAACAACGACTGTTTATCGGTTTTCTGTTAAAAAATAAAATTTAACACATAGCCACAGAGAGCACATAGTTATTTGATGTATTTTTATAAAAATACTATGTAGCTTCTGTGGCTATGTGTTAGAAATTCATTCATCGGGTAATTCACGGAATAAATCGTTTACAAAGGTTTTTTGACCTTTATAGAAGATATTGGTTGTTGCAAAATTGATGAGTATAGCTTTTGGTACGCGCAATAATTTGGCATAGGATATTGCTTGTGCTTCAAAAATAGCAACCATTTCCTTTACAGCTTTTAGTTCGACAACGATGCAATCTTCCACAAATAAGTCATATCGAAGTTCAGCATCAAGGGTAACACCTTTATAAGCAATAGGAATGGTTTGCTGTGATTTTACTTTTATACCACGAAGTTTTAATTCTTCAATCATACAAACTTCATAGACTTTTTCTAAAAGCCCTAGCCCCATTTCTGTATGTACTTCAATAGCTGCCCCAATAATTTCATGTGTTAATTCTGTTAAATACTTTTTAGTAAGTTTCTTCATAATACGTTGATTATTAATAGTTAAAGAAGTCAATATTAGTGCATAATGGGCATAAAAAGAAGAAGACGTTGGCTTTTTTAAAGAAAAAAAAAGTTGAATAACAATTAAATAACAAAATAATCATATTTAGACATGTAGTGATATAATCTACATAATTCTCTTAGGAAAATACATAAAATAGCTATGTGCGCTCTGTGGCTATGTGTTAAATTAAAAATAATAATGAAGTACGTCTTAGGTTTAGATTACGGTTCAGATTCCGTCCGTGCATTAATTGTTAATGCTCAAAATGGCGCAGAAGTCGCCACCCATGTTTTTTATTATCCACGTTGGAAAAAAGGCATGTATTGCGACCCTTCGCAATCACAATATCGCCAACATCCTTTGGATTATCTCGAAGGTTTGGAAACAGCCATAACAGAGGCGTTGAAAATAGCTGGCGCAGAAATCGCGCAAAACGTCGTTGGTATTTCGGTTGATACCACAGGCTCAACGCCTGTTGCCGTTGACCGCATGGGCACACCCCTCAGTATGTTGCCCGAATTTGCCGAAAATCCAAACGGCATGTTTATCCTTTGGAAAGATCATACCGCCAATCAAGAAGCATTGGAAATCAACGCATTAGCCCACAATTATGCCACTGATTTTACAAAATACGTCGGTGGCATTTATTCCTCCGAATGGTTTTGGGCAAAGATATTGCGCACCTTGCGAGTGGACGAAAAAGTCCGCAATGCCGCTTTTTCGTGGGTAGAACATTGCGATTGGATTTCAGCCGTTTTGACAGGCGAAACCGACCCCCTCAGTATGAAACGCTCGCGTTGTGCTGCAGGACACAAAGCGATGTGGCACGAAGACTTTGAAGGCTTGCCGAGTGAAGCCTTTTTGACGGATTTAGACCCACTTTTGGCGGGTTTGCGCGAACGACTTTTCCGTCATACTTATACGAGTGATGTGCCAATGGGCAAAATTTCGCAAGCATGGGCGACAAAATTGGGCTTATCCGAAGATGTTGTCATTGGTGTTGGTGCTTTTGATGCCCACATGGGGGGCGTTGGGGCGCATATTGAGCCTTACACATTCGTCCGTGTCATGGGTACTTCGACCTGCGATATGCTCATGGCACCCACTGAAGAGGTCGGTCATTTGCTCATAAAAGGCATTTGTGGACAGGTGGACGGCTCGATTGTGCCGAATATGTTGGGCATGGAAGCGGGTCAATCGGCATTTGGCGATGTCTATGCATGGTTTCAAAATCTCTTGGCTTTTCCGCTCCGTGAATTTTTGAGCGAGCAACAAGCAACTGAAATAACGGCTCAAATTATTCCAAAACTTGCTGAAAAAGCGGCGGCACTACCCCTCAGTAAAAACGACCCAATTGCCCTCGATTGGTTCAACGGACGACGGACGCCCGATGCCAATCATACCTTGAAAGGTGCGATAACAGGCTTAAATTTGGGCAGCGATGCCCCCATCATTTTCAAAGCCTTAGTCGAAGCAACGGCGTTTGGGTCAAAGGCAATTGTTGACCGTTTTATCTCAGAAGGTGTTCAGATTCAACAAGTTGTAGCGATTGGTGGTGTTGCCAAAAAGTCACCTTTTGTCATGCAAACCCTTTCAGATGTCTTGAATATGCCCATAAAAGTGGTGAAATCGGAACAAGCTTGTGCGTTGGGTGCCGCGATGTGTGCCGCCGTTGCCGCAGGTGTTTATCCGACAATGGAAGCAGCACAAGCGGCGATGTCATCGGGTTATGATGCCGCATATTATCCGCAAGCGGACAAGGCGGCGGTGTATTTAGAACTGTATGAGAAGTATGTGACATTGGGTGGGTTTGTTGAAAATAACTTATAAAAAATGAAAATCACTCTAATTCCTTCGTTTTATCTACTGTTTCATCAATTTGATTCAAAAAATTTTCAGCCGAAACGACCTTGACATTTTCCGTTTCTTCAAAGCTGCGACGAGCATTACCCGCCATTTTACCGCCCCGTTGTGCGGCATCTTGGTTTTCGTAAAAGCCTTGTGTGTCGTCTTTAATAGCTACTGTGCGCGTCGCTTCTTCGCCAAGCATTGAGAAAATGAGTTCAAGATTCGTCATGTGGTCGCGGAGGTTTTGGCGATCCAGTTGTTTGAGTTCTTTATGTTCCGAAGGCGTTAAACCAAAAGTGGCTTTAGCGATTTCGGCGGTCAAAATAGCGTATTCCTGACCATCTTTGACACCGCGTTGTTGCCATTCTTTAGTCAATTCCTTGCGAATACCAATGCTTTTTAGGCGCGAAGTAATCCATTCTTCGGTATAACCTTTGGCTTTGTAGAGTTCACGAATGCGCTCAATACCGAGTTCTGGATTTTCAATTTCTTGAATACGTTCTTCACCAACTTGCGCCAACCACAATTTAAAAGGTTCAGCTTTTGGAGAAGGAATAGACATGATAAGGCGTAAAAGATTTTGTCGATTGGCACAATTCATTTTTTGAATACCCCCCTCAGTATTTACCAAAAGGGGGTGTTCAATTTGAATACCCCCTTTTTTCAATTCAGTATCTCTACGTTTAAGGTTTTGCAGATATTGCTTCGGCTTAGTTGATTCAGTTAGAACTTGAATAACATCATTAAGTACGAAATACCATTCATCATTGTGCCACACGCGCCGCACTTGTTTTTCCTGAAAAAGGATTATCGTTTGATTTTGTTCCATAATGTGATTTATATTTTTTGAAAATGAACGTAAAAATAAGTTTTTTAAAACAAAAACATTCAAAAATAAAACAGTATTAATACACATGAATTTAAAATATCTAAAACAAGTCGTTTACGAGGCAAATATGGAAATTCCAAAACAAAATTTGGCAATTTACACCTTTGGAAACGTCTCGCAAATTGACCGAAATGAAGGCATTATTGCCATAAAACCAAGCGGAATTCCTTATTTTGACCTAAAAGTTGAGGATATTGTTTTGGTAGATTTGGACAATAGGGTAGTGGAAGCAAACGCCAAACGTCCGTCATCAGATACTAAAACGCACGTCCTTTTGTATCGGAGTTTTGAAACAATAGGTGGCATTTGTCATACACATTCCACGTATGCCGTGGCGTGGGCGCAAGCGATGCGTCCGATTCCTAATTTGGGTACGACTCATGCCGACCACTTAATCTCCTCAGTACCCGTGACCAATGAGATGACCGATGAGATGATTCAAGGCGATTATGAATACGAAACAGGCAATCAAATCCTCGATATTTTCAAGCAAGAAAACCTCTCGCCCGAAGAAGTGGAAATGGTTTTAGTGGCGTGCCACGGACCTTTTACATGGGGAAAAACAGCGATGAAAGCCGTTTATAATGCGGGTGTTTTAGAAGAATTGGCACGCATGGCGTTTCTAACATTGCAAATTAATCCTTTAACACCGCCCATAAAACAGGCGTTGATGGATAAGCATTATTTTAGAAAACATGGCGCAGGAGCGTATTATGGGCAAGGCTGTTAATGTAGTCGGCAAATTTATTTGCCGCAACTACCCCCTCAGTATTTTATTGATTTACAACGATTTATAACCGTTTGCGTTGCTCAAAGGTTATTGAGCAATCAATTTTTGAAGCGTTTCGATATTCGTTTGTTCGTCGAAAATAGCTTGAACAGGAATGATAAAGCCAGGGATAGCATAGCTTTCGATGTCATCATAAATTCTGAAAACTTTAGCGGGAGCGTATTGTTTGTCCTTTGGAGATAGCAAAATATATTGTTCTATAGTTTGACGAACAGGGTCAATTATCCAATATTCACGAATACCATGTGCGGCATAGTCTATTTTTTTAATGCCTTTATCCTTTGATGCCGTTCCTTTTGACAGTATTTCAACAACAAAATCGGGTGCAGGAAAAAGTAATTGGTCGTCGGTAAAAGTATCGGCTTTTTCCTTTGAAAAAAACACCAAATCGGGTTCGTAGTCATTGCGTGTTAGAGCAACCATAACTTTTTCAGTGCCAACACTGCCTAATTTTTTCACACTGGCGAAAACACTAAGAATTCGAGAAAATAAATCAGTTATTTTCCAATGCCGCCTTTTGACAGGTGAGTGAAGCACAACTTCGCCATTGATAAATTCTGCTTTGATACTGGGTGTAATCCATTCTCGAAAGTCATGGCGACGCTGTTTTTCGTCTTGCATGGTCTGGTACAATGCTTCAATTTGTAGTGGGGCATCAGGCGAATCGAGTATTTTTTGAGCGTAATCAAGCATTTTATCGTGATTTTTTACAAAAATACTTCTTTTTTGATTCAAAACAAAAGAGATGAAAGAAAATTATGATGACTTATGAAGACGGAAAAGCAGTTAAATGGATGATTTATACCTACTTTTAGGACGATAAAACGATAAATCACCCCCCTCAGTATAACGACCTAAAATCATCATTTTTTATGAAAAAAATCACACTTTTCAAGCAGAAAAACCAATTTTTGGTCCTCTTTGTAGGATTCCTAACTTTTATGAGTTGTGCAACTTTAAAGCAAAGTGCTGATAAAAAAGAGTGGCAAACCCTTTTTAATGGCAAAGACATCAACGATTGGATTGTTAAAATTCATCATTACGAAGTCGGTGACAATTACGGCAAAACGTTTAGGGTCGAAGATGGGCTAATTAAAGTCCGTTATGACCAATACGACACATTTAGGGAAAGTTATGGGCATTTGTATTTCAAACAACCTTTTTCCTACTATCATTTGACGTTTGAATATCGTTTTGTGGGTATTTGGCGCAAAGATGCACCGAGCTATACCCTAAAAAACAGCGGCGTGATGTTCCATTCACAAGACCCCCATACGATGCCAAAAGAACAGGATTGGCCCATTTCCGTTGAGTTTCAATTATTGGCTGGTTTGGGTGACGGTAAACCACGCCCGACTGGCAATATGTGTTCACCTGGCACCGATGTTGTTTTTGAAGGTAAAATTGACCCGCGCCATTGCATCAATTCCACGTCAAAAACATATGAGGGCGAGCAATGGGTGAAAGGTGAAATCATTGTTTTGGGTGATTCACTCATTACACACATTATTAATGGCGATACGGTGCTGCAATATTCCAAACCACAAATCGGCGGTGGTGTTGCTAATCGCTTTGATCCTGCCCAAAAAATAGATGGAAAACTCTTGAAAGAAGGCTTTATCGCACTCCAAAGTGAGGGTCAAGAGGTCGATTTTAGAAATATTCAATTGCTGAATTTGGAGGGTTGTATGGATTCGAAATCGAAGAATTATAAGCGATATTTTGTTAAAAATAATTCAGCAAAATGTAAATGACAGTAATTTATCGAATAGCTTCAAAACGTTTTTATGAAGCGATGGGCGGCGTAAATGTGGAAAGAAGTTTGCACCAAAATGAGGATAATACTGAGGGGTATGCGTTGCGGTATGTTTGGTAAATTGAGCTGTGAATTAGACGAATTAGATGAATTTAAAATGATTCGTGTAATTCGTGTTTAGACTCATTTTGAAAGTGCTTTTTTAGTAAAATCAGACAACACCAACTGCCCACTTATTGCTGCCCTTTCATACAAAAGTGTATCCCAATGCTCTGTACCTTGCCACAAAATCGTTTTGAATTCACGCATGGCTTCAGGGCTTGATTGCTCTAATTTCTCTACAAAATAGATGATATATGCGTCCAAACGTTCTGTTGATTCAAAAACTTCTGTAAAAAGTCCTTTTTCTTTTGCCCAATCTGCCGTACACCATTCTGTTGCGTTAATCGCCAATTGCGAAAAAGCAGACAAACCGATTTTGCGCTCCACCGCAGGCCCGACCACAAACGGGCCTATGCCAATAGCCAATTCGCTCAATTTTATCGTTGCGTTAACGGTTGCTAAACAATAATCTGTTGCCGCTGCCAAACCAACGCCGCCACCAATGGCTTTTCCATGAATGCGTCCGATGATGAATTTTGGACATTTACGCATGGCGTTAATGACATTAGCGAAGCCCGAAAAAAACTTTTTACCACTTTCAAAATCTTGAATGGCTTTCAATTCATCAAAACTGGCACCTGCGCAAAACGTTTTGTCGCCTTCGCTCTGCAAAATAATCACTTTTACTGAGGGGTCATCTCCCACTGCTCTGATTTGTTCCGTCAAAGCATTTAACAGATTGGAAGGCAATGAGTTATGCGCTGGATGATAGAATGAAATGGTAGCGATGCCGCCGTTTGTGGTTGTCTTGACGTGACCTAATTGTGTGTTATCCATTTTGTTAATAATCAATAATTTATAAAAATAATCAAGCCCCTAATCGCTAAGATTTATCAAGACCATAAGCCAAATCCGCCACATCAAGGCTTTCCTTTTGGTGTTTTTCCAACCAAAGTTGTATGGCGAAAAGGCGGTATTTGTAGGAATATCCTTTAACGGCATAGAGTAAAGAGAGGTCTTCACGACACCGCCGACAGAACATTACATAAGCCGTTAATTCATTATTGGCTTTGCAAACGGGACAAATGACTTTGATTATCATGCGTTATTTTCTAAATAATAAAGTAAATCCAAAAGCTCGGTTTCCATGCTCGATACTGAGGGGTTGTTTTCAGTCAGTGCTGTTTGGAAACGGCTACTCAAATCGGCTAATTCGGCTTTGTCTTCTTCGTTGAGTTGTTGACTCGAAATCAGTTCATTGGCACGTCTCAAAAGCGTATGGTCTGACTCGGTTACGTCGCTTGCAATATGTAGGTCTTTGAGCTTGTTTTCTTTTATTTTTTTGCCGCGTGTACTTTTAAAAACGACTTCAACGCGCTCGCCTGTTGTGGCTTCTATGGCAGTAACATTCAATAAACCGTTGATATCTAAAGCAAATGTGACATCAACAGTGCCTTCTTCAACAGGGTTTTGGACTTCCAAAAAAGTTTCTCCGATGTTTTTATTATCCGCAAAAAAGGCATTTTCGCCTTGAAAAACTTGCAAATGGTACTTTTCTTGGAAAGGCACACCCGAAAAATAACGCTCTGAGCGTTTGGTCGGAATAGGCGTATTTTTGGAAATAATGGTTGCGGCTTTCAGCCCTCTGTCGGGATTGCCACCCGACATAAGCATACTCATCATTTCCATCATATCATCATTATTTCTATCTGAAACAGCAATGCCCAACGAATGGGGCGTAATATCCACCAAAATTGTATCAATGTTCACGCCGTCAATGATAGCCCCTTGGATAGCTGCCCCATGTGCCACCGCTTCGTCGGGCAAGTCAATGAGAATCGGAGTCACATTCAATTGTGTTTCAATCATTTCAGAAATCAACGGAATGCGGCTCGAACCGCCGACGAGAATGATACCGTCGAGACCGTCAAAAGAAGTATCGGCTTCTTTTACAGCCTTTTCAAGGTGTGTTATGGTTTCTTTTACCTTTGACAAAATCAGATGTTCAAAATCGGCACGGCTAACAACGGTTTCTAAATGGTAGTTGATGCCTTTGATATTAGCAAAAAAACTTTCTTGAATAGATACTGAGGGAGTGCTCGACAACTGAATTTTTGTCCGCTCGGCAATGCGGATAAGCCGTGCTTTTTCGTTGGCAGTGCAAGGTGTATTGGTACTCAACTTGTTTTCTGTCAAAAATGCCGACCATATAAAATCAGATAAAAGGTCGTCCAAATCATCACCTCCTAAGCTGTTATTGCCCGTTGAAGCCAAGACTTCTATTAAACCTTCGTTGCTTTCGATGATTGACACATCAAAAGTGCCGCCGCCAAAATCGTAAATGGCATAAATCGCTTCGTCCATAAGTGACAAACCAAAAGCCAAAGCTGCGGCTGTCGGTTCATTGATGATGCGCTCGACTTTCATGCCTGCCAATTCTGCGGCTTGCTTAGTGGCATCACGTTGTTCCTCTGTAAAATAAGCAGGAACGGTGACAACGGCACGTAACAAATCTTTTTCGTCGAGTGAAAAAGCCTGAACAACGGTCTGTTTTATCTTTTTTAAAATAAGCCCCGAAATTTCCTCTGGACGCAAAGAGTGGTTACCAATAGACAAAGTGATGTCTTGCCCCATTTTCCGTTTGATGGAAGCGACGGTTTTTGTAGGTTCTAAAACAAGCATATTTTTAGCCGTTTGACCAACAATAAAACCGCTATCGGTCAAACTTACAACGGAAGGAAGCAATTTTGCCGAATCTATTTCTAATGTTACGGGATTTTTATCGTCCGCGAGATAAGACACAACTGAGTTTGTTGTGCCTAAATCAATACCTACAATCAAAGGCTTGGTTGTATTTTCCATTTTTTAATAAGATTAAAAAGTAAATTATGTGTGATAAATTTATCATGCATAATCCCTTATGAATTATTCTATTTTATTGACGACAACTTTTGCACGGCGCACTATTTTTTGCCCACGCATGTAGCCCAAAGTTTCCGTTTCTAAAATGATATTATTTTTTTTGCCTGTCTCTGATTTTATTGCAATGGCTTCATGATAAAGCGGATTGAACGTTTCGCCGACTTTACCTGTGGCATAAACGCCTGATGATTTCACCAATTTTTGCCATTTATGGTGTGAAATTTCATATCCTTTTTGCCATGAAGCGATTTGCTGCCGATAGGCATTGAGATTGAAAAAGCCCACTTCGGGTAAGGTTTTGAAATGTTCGGCAGCACGGGTCATAATATCATCTTGCTCAATTATTTGCTGCAAGAGTTCTTTATATTCGTCAGAATCATCACCCATAATATGTTCAATGACAGGTAGTTGTGCAACGGAAAGATGCTGTTTGGTTTCGCTCAAAATATTTTTTTGTTGCTCAATAACAGTTTGTACATCATTGTTTAATTTGAGTGACGACTGTGCCATTTTACGCACTTCGCCTCGCAAACCAATTAGTTCTTGGACAATCGTATAGAGGTCGGGCTGCTTATTGTCAGGAAACAATATATTAATATCGTTTTCATCTAAAGCCTCTACTGCTTGATTGATATATTTGATAAAATCTTCTTTATTCATAAAACAATGCTGTCTAAAAGTTTTTCAAGTTCAAAAGGTGTATTAAAAGGCGTTTCAAACACAACCAGCAGTTTTTCGTGTGGCGATACTGAGGGGGTCGTATTACTTTTCTGCGACACCTGATTTAAAGCCGTTTTGTATAAGGGAAAGAGGCTTTTTTTACTAAAAAGTTCGGATTTGATTTGGTCATAAGCCGTCCGAATTTTTGTAAATTCTTCGGGATTTTGCTCGGGCGGAAACCGCCGAATCAAAGATTTATATTGCTTTTTGACCACATCTGTCGAGGCATTGACAGGTAACTCCAAGACTTCATAAGGTGACTGCGTTATTTCTCTCATTTTATTTTATATGTATGATGCTGTATTCAGAATGGTTTTAGCCAATCCTTTCAGCTCTTTTTCTGTATTGATTTTTATAAGATAGGTTCTTAATATCGTAAAAAGCTGCTTATCGGCAGGATACGCTAAAGGATAGTTATTCGCCATTATCCAGTTCAAAAATTCAGCAACGGCATTGTATTGCGTAGGTTCAAATTCATAGCTTAAAGTCAACTCTCCGATGTATTGAACACAGAAAAAATAGGCGATATTTTTAGAAATCATCTTGTTTTTGAGTATAATTCTTATCAATTGAGCATAAAACAGCGTTGGATGCTCGCAATCATTCTCTGCAGCTACTTTTTTATACATTTCTACAAAATCATCAATTTCGTTTTTTGAAGCCGTTTCGTTTTTTTGAAATACAAAAAGAGCTTCTAAAAAATTGGCTAAACACTCTGTAAAACTACTCGAATAATGAAATTCCTCAATGCGTTTACCAAGATGTTCCCATATAAAAGTATAGTCTATGTCTTTAGGCAGTGTTTTTAAAAACTTTGTGAATTGAGTAGGGGTACTTCTAAACTTAGTCAATTCTTTTAATTTAATAATATATTCGTTGTATTCCAAAGAGTCAATATCTCTTTTATAGACATTAAGGGCTTCATTTTCTGGAAATTTTGCTAAAAGCTGTTTGTAAGTATTCAAAAACCGTTCATAAAAACCTTTCGGCAAAACATTGGTATTATCATTTATAATATTTTGTATATATTTATGTACTGTTTTAAAAGCCTCCAAAGCAATGAGGTTTTGGGGCGGTACAGGATATTTTGTAACGGCTACCATAAAACATTCGCTGTAGTAAACAATCTGTTGAATAAAGCGACTTTTAGGTACACTTGCATCGTCTAAAAAACTGAAACGATTATTATAAGGAGATAAAACCGACATAAATAGGGCGAATTTCTCTACAAACGCATCTTTGTTTTTTTCAGAATTGGGCAATGAGAAAAGGTCTAAGCGGGAATCAGTGACTAAATTTGGTGCAATTTGGGTATTCGGAAACAAAATTTGGGTAAATTTTAGCGCAAATACTGAGGGGTAGTCTTTGTATATTTTGGCGGGTTCGTACTGACAAGACGATTGAATGGAAGAAGGATGCTTGGTAATAATATCGAATATTTGCCACCCCATAGCATCTAAATTTTCAACCGAAATATGATTATTGCGAACAGACAGCCATTTTTTTACGAATGCCCAAAATGTATTCGGATACATTCTAAACTCATCGTTTTGATAAAAATTTAAATACAAAGACAGCGATTCGGGTATCAACGCAAAGTCATCGGCATATTTTACAATAATATGTTTTATGCCTTTATCGGCAACATCAAAATCTTTTTGATGATAGGCATTCACCGCCTGATTGTAGGCGATATAAGGACGTTGTTCGAGGGACAAATTTTGCATAATCTGCCCTAATACCGTTTCATTCAATACTTTTTGTTCATTATATTGAGCAGCAATTTCCTTTTGTAGCGAACTACTAAGCGC
Organism: Saprospiraceae bacterium; assembly: GCA_043744455.1. GTDB lineage: Bacteria > Bacteroidota > Bacteroidia > Chitinophagales > Saprospiraceae > JAAFJT01. Next base: position 17,647 of record JAYTUQ010000063.1, read on the forward strand.
ACTTTTCGTATCCAGTAAAGCCGATAATGCACCTGTTTTGGCATCCAAATTTTTAAAATAAGCCAATTCTAAATCACTTAAAAAACCGTTTAACAGCAAGCGGTAAAGCGGTTTGACTTTATCAGAAAGGCTTTCATTTTGGTTGTTCGACGGATTAAAAATATTTTTAAAGGCTTGAAAATTGAGATGCTGAAAATGGCTTTGATTTTTTAGACCTTCGACAAGTGCCGCAGCTTCCGTCAATTGATGATTAAAAACATAAATGATGATTTGTAAATACAATTTCTGACTGTCTGAACATTGCACCCATTCATCTTTAAAATAATCTGTAAATTCTTTATAATCAATGTCTTGCTGATGATATATTTCCGCAAAAAGATGATAAAAGGCAAATGATGGGTAGGTTTTGACAGCCGTTTTAAGCAACGGAATTGCCAAAGCATATTCCGACAAATAGAGGTGAGCGATGCCTGCAAACACTGCTGCTATTGGGTCATTTGGCAACAAAGGCTGTAGTTGTTGAATCGTTTTGTCGTATTGGTGCGCAGATATATCTGCAAAAGCAAGCCGCAAAGTGAGGGCATATTGTAGGTTTTTAGCTTTTTGTTCTTCACCCAGTTTCAGTTCAGCCGCTTTTAATCGCGTCAAAGCACCTGTATAGTTTTTAACTTGATATTGCAAAATAGCATCACTCAACTTTATGCCTTTCCTTTTCTGTGGTTTTTTTTTGCTTTTGCTCATATTGCTTTATGGATTGTATGTTTACCAATTTTTAATGTGTATGTCAAAATTGGAAAGCATTGATTGAGTCATTCGTTGATTTTGGGTAAAAACGGCCACAAAAATAATGATACTTTGGTATTTTTAAACTTTAATGCGGTTATTTATCATTTTTTATGAATAATTTTACTGAGGGGTATCCCTTTTCCGAACCATCGTCATGATTGTCGCCAAAGCCACCGTTTCGCCCGTTTCGTCATAGACATCGACGAGCCATTTGACAATCCCACGTGGCGGCAAAGTATCGTTTTCTTTTTGTTCAACATCTATTTTTTCTTTACATGTCAAACGAACGCCAATAGTTGAATTTGGGTAAACAGGCTTCGTAAAACGACATTCGTCGAGTCCATAATTCAACAAAACCGGACCCTTTTTAGCTTCCACAAAAAGCCCTGCGGCACGTGACAGAATGAAATAGCCATGTGCTACGATGCCCGTAAAAGGTGTACCTTCTAAAGCCGTTGGGTCGGTGTGGGCATAAAACTTATCGCCTGTTAGCTCTGCAAAATTGGCAATATCGGCTTCTGTTATGGTGTGTTTTTCTGTAATTAGTGTTTCGCCAATCTCTAATTCTTCAAAATAATGAAGGAATGGATGTTTGTTTTTTTGGATATAAGCCCCGCCCACTTGATAATTTCGTGTCACTTGCGAAATCATCGTCGGATGTCCTTGAACCGCAACCCGCTGCAAATAATGAAAAACGCCGCGCAAACCGCCCATTTCCTCGCCGCCGCCTGCACGTCCAGGTCCGCCATGTGTCATAAGCGGCATTGGTGCGCCATGTCCTGTACTTTCTTTAACGGATTCTCTATTTAAAAACAAAATTCTGCCATGAAATGCGCCTGCATTCATCAAATAATCCCTACATACTGAGGGGTCGTAACTACAAATCGTAGAGACCAATGAACCTTTACCCTTGTTTGCCAAAGCAATAGCTTCGTCCAAATTGTTGTAAGGCATCAGCGTTGCAACGGGACCAAAAGCCTCAATTTCATGGCTTTCTGTATTGTCAAACGGTTTTTCATTGAGTAAAAGAATAGGTGGCAAAAACGCGCCATCTATTTTATCTGCCCCAATGACGTCAAATTTTTCTAAATCACCGACGACAATTGACGAAACTTGTAGGAGTTTTTTAATATTTTCATGTACCCGTTGCCGCTGTATTTGATTGACCAAAGCACCCATTTTTACGCCTTGTACTGAGGGGTCGCCTATACTCACTTTTTTTAATTCAATACCCAAAGCAATTTGCACATCTTCTAACAAGCGAGATGGTGCGAAAATACGCCGTACTGCCGTACATTTTTGCCCTGTTTTTATGACTATTTCATTACGAACATTTTTTATAAAAATATCAAATTCAGGCATATCGGGTGTGATGTCTTCGCCTAAAATCATGGCATTGAGCGAATCAGCTTCCAACGTAAAAGGGACAGAAAGGTCATTGATTTGTGGCAGCCCCCTCAGTAATTTGCCCGTCGAAGCCGAGCCTGTGAACGTCACAACATCTTGCATGGTCACAAAATCCAAAATGCCATGCCCCCGTCCGCCGATGAATTGCAATGCACCATCGGGTAAAATTTTGCTTGAAATGACGTCTCTAACAACCGATTCAGTGACAAAAGACGTGATTTCAGATGCTTTTACGATGGCTGGAACGCCTGCGAGCCAATTGACTGCACACTTTTCTAACATTCCCCAAACGGGAAAATTAAAAGCATTGATATGAATCGCCACACCTTGTTTTGGAACGCACACGTGTTGACCGATGAACGTGCCTTCTTTACCTAATTTTGCCGCCGCACCATCCACATAAAAAGTCTCGCTGCCCAATTGCCTACGCAAACTGGCATAAGCGAACAAATTACCGATGCCACCGTCGATATCAATCCACGAATCTGTTTTTGTCGCGCCAGTCAGAGCGGATACTTTATAATATGTCGGTTTTCGTTCCGTTAAAAATAAGGCGAGTTTTTTGAGCATCATACCGCGTTCAAAAAACGTCATTTTGCGTAAGGCTTTGCCGCCGATATTGCGCGCATAATCGCACATTTCGCCATAATCTGAAAAGTCACCCGCTACGCTCACTAAGTTGCTGTTGAGGGCATTATACTGAGGGGTCTCTGAACCTGTCGGCAGATGCCATTTGCCGAGGGCGAAGTTTTGTAATTTGGTCATAAATGATTGGTTATTAATTACTTAAATTAAAACTGCCCAAACCAAAGACATCAGTTTGAGCAGTTTTATAGTCATAGATGAATTATACCGCAAAAACCAAAGTTTCCGCTTCGCTTATACTCAAAGGTGCATTTTCACCTTCTTCTGCTAAACCTTGTAAATGAAAAAGTATAGCTTCATAAATATTTTTTTCAATTATCGGTTTTGTTTTACCTGTGGCAATACAGCCTGGCAAATCGGGAACATAAGCACTATATCCCGTTGTAGTTTTCTCGAAAATAACGACGTATTTCTTCATTCTTCTATATTAATTTGAGCTTGTTTTAAAATACTTTTTAGCGTTCCAACTGCAATTTCATCAGATAATTTGTGAATGGCAACTGTTACCAACCCTTTTTTTTCAAGATGCTTATATTGCCGATGACTTCCTTTCTGTCGCACTAAGTACCAACCGTCTTTCTCAATTATGCGTATAATATCTTTGGCTTTCATTGATTTCATAGTCTTCTGTTTTTTCTACAAAATTACTTTTTTCTTTTAGAACAAAATTACTTTGTCATTATAATTGGTATAATCAGCTTTTTTCAAGTGAATTTTTATAAACTTCAACTTTCCGCCCATCAGAATCTTTCAATATTGTACAAATCCCAAATTCAGTTTCAATCGGATTTGAGACAATAAAATCGCTTAAAAGTGCTATTTTTTCTTCAAAAGTTCGGATAACAATGAGATTTAATTTCATAAAATAGCATCTAATTCAGTCGTTAAAAAATCAAAAAGACTGCATACTTTCAGTTGATTATTCCAAAACATTCTCACTTGTCCGATAAGCCGTTCCCTTAAAAATAGCCACAATTTTTCCTTCCTCATTCGTTGTAATAATGTCATAGACGCTTGTTTTGTTACCTAAATGCACTTCTTTTGCTTCAACTTTCAAGATTTCGCCTTCCCTTGCTGCCTTCGTAAACGTTATAGAAACATCTAATGCCAATGCCAAACGGCCATGCGAATTGCACGCAAAAGCAAAGGCAGAATCGGCGGCTGAAAACACGACACCGCCATGAATGATATTGAACCCATTGAGCATATCAGCTTTAACAGTATAATGTAAGCGGCAATACCCCTCAGTAATATCGTCAACGACTAAGCCAAGCCAACGGCTGAAAGCATCGTTTTCAAGCATTTTTTCTAAAACTCGTTGTGGAGTAGTCATTTTTCAATAAAAATTTTGAATCCAAATAAAAATTCTGTCTAACTTTGTTTGAAATCATTCGAATATGTACAACGATACTAATTCATCATCTATTTCCAACAATCCGTTGGCGGTTCTCGAACCCTTGCGTAGAGTACCACGTCGCTATTCCCTTGCGGAATATTTACGTCGTGAGGAAAACAGTCGGGAACAACATGAATACTATGATGGCATTATAACAAAACTACCTATGGCAAGAGGACCACACAACGACATTGTTTTTAATATTGGTGCTGCCTTAAAGCAAGCACTTAAGGCAACAGGTAAAAAATATTATGTGCGTGGTGGACAGCAAGCTGTTTATTTGCCCGAACTCAATTTTTCACTTTATCCCGATGTTTTGGTCGTTTCTGAAACACCCGAGTATTTTGACAATAATCAAGTCTTACAAACGAATCCTATTCTTATAGTTGAAGTTTTATCAAAAAGTACAAAAAAATATGACCGCACCGAGAAATTTAATGAATATAAAACCTTGAAATCCTTCCGCGAATATGTTCTGATTGACCAAAAAAAATGCCATGTCGAAACACGTTTTCAAGAAGAACCAAAACTTTGGCGCGAAACCGAAGTCAAAGACATCAATGATTCTATCTTCTTAAAATCCATTGATTGTTCGGTTTCTTTGGCGGATATTTATGATAATATTGTATTTTAACAATTACTTTTTATAAAAATGCACATTATCTTTCGCCATATTCCGCAAAAGCGGCGAGCAACGGTAACGGTCTTCTTTATACACATCATACAAATTATCAAGCGTATTCACCACATTGTCAATACCTAAATCATCTGCCCATTGCAAAAGTCCTTTTGGATAATTGACTCCTTTTTGCATCGCTAAATCAATATCGTCGCGACTGGCAATTTGCCAAAACAAAACGTCTGCTGCTTCATTTATAAGCATAACAACGATACGGTGAACGATTTTTTGACCTAATTCCTTACTGAATGACAACAAAGAATCGCTGTTATACTGAGGGGTCGCTTTTTCATAATCATAAAAACCACGTCCCGATTTTCGACCTAAAAAGCCCGCTTCAACAAGGCGTTTTTGGCTTAAAGAAGGCTTGTAACGCGGGTCGAAAAACATGGCACGCCAAACGGATTCGGTTACGGCATAGTTGACATCCTGTCCAATAAAATCCATTAATTCAAACGCACCCATCCGAAAACCGCCTATTTCCTTCAAACTTTGGTCAATTGTCTCCATATCGGCGATGCCTTCTTCAAAAATATGCAGTGCCTCGCCATAAAAAGGTCGGGCAACACGATTGACAATAAAGCCAGGCGTGTCTTTAGCCAATACTGTTGTTTTACCCCAATCATCTAAAATGCGTTTTGAACGGCTGATTACTGAGGGGTCGGTTTGAAGAGCGGGAATGATTTCAACCAAAGGCATAATAGGTGCAGGGTTGAAAAAATGAATACCAATAACCCGTTCTGGCTTTTTACAAGCTGCCGCAATGGACGTAACCGACAGCGACGAAGTATTTGTTGCCAAAATACAGGTGTCAGAAACGTCTAATTCCAATTCCGCAAAAATAGATTTTTTGATGTCCAAATCTTCAATAACGGCTTCGATGATGAGGTCTGAATTGCCGAGACTTGACAGCCTTTCGGCGGGTTTTAGGCGGCTTAAAATGTCTGCGGCTTCGTCTTTGGTCAACCGTCCTTTTTCTAAATTTTTCAAGAGGTTCTTCGCAATAAGCTGTTTGCCGCGTTCCAAAGCATGTGCATCAGCATCATAAATGCGGACTTGACACCCTGCCATCGCTGCCACTTGTGCGATGCCGCTCCCCATTGCACCGCTGCCGATTATGCCTACTTTCATATCTTATTTTCAAATTTTGAGACTAAAATTGCCAAACGAAGCGCAAAAATGGTTAGTTTTGTAAAAAATCTAAAAATGGAAAAAAGTCAATTGCTTGAACGTATTTCTATCAATCCGAATATTTGTTTTGGAAAACCCTGTATCAAAGGCACACGTATTTGGGTATCTTTGATTTTAGAATTTTTAGCATCTGGCGATACAATTGAGGATATTTTAGATAATTATCCGCAATTAAAACGCGAAGACATTTTAGCCTGTTTAACTTATGGTGCGATTATGAGTCATGATAATTTTGTCGAAATCAATTTTGCTTCTGTAGCCTAAAATGTCAAAACCGAAACTAAAATTAGTTCTAATCTTACGATTTTGTTCTAAAAACAAATTTTTAACACACATTGTGTTCTTAATTTAAATAAAAGTATTGCACATGACCACGCTCTTAAATTTGCCGCTTCGACAGGCTTATCCTGAAACCATCAGAGATTTGCAAGAACGGTTTCCAAACGCACAATTGCGTGTTGAGATTAGAGAAAAAGATATTTCCAAAATATTGACAGAACAACGTTTTTGGGAAATTATCAATCTTTTTGATTGGACTGATGCAGATGATGATGACCGTGTTCTTGAACCTGCTATTAATGCATTATCTACTTCTCCTGTTCATCATATCTATTTATTTGCAGATATACTTGCAGACAAACTTTTTAGTTTGGATGCTCAAACATTTGCGGAAAATATTGGCGAAGATGCTTATTCATCTGACAAATATTTTTCGGTTGATAATTTCTTGTATGTTCGCTGTTGTGTTGTTGCGAATGGCCAAGAAGCCTACGAAAGTGTCTTGAAAAACCCGACTTTAATGCCCAAAAATTTAACTTTTGAATCGCTGTTAAACCTTGCATCAAAGGCTTATTTTAAAAAAACGGGTAAACAATTTGACTACGTTGCAACAACACCTATTGAAACATACTCTAACAAAACTGGCTGGCAGAAAAATGCCTAATTTTCATAATTTCCTTTCCAATTTATGACTTTTCACGGAAATTCAAACAAAAATAACCGACTTCATCATCTTTATGGTATTTACGATAAGGAGGATGATGGCTTGTTTAAATATGGTCAAAATCCTCGCGGTAATCTTGACTAATGACACTTAAAATAATCAAACGGTTCTAAACAATCCTTGCAACGCATCAGCGATTTACACGCCGTTGAACCAAATTCACTCAATAATTCTGTGTTTTCAGAGCCACATTGTGGGCAATTTACTGAGGGGTGTTTTTGAAACAGCATTTTATCCATTCTTGCTTGCATTTGCGGTGGTGCGATGCCATAATCTTTCAGTTTTTGTTTGCCTGATTCTGACATCCAATCTGTTGTCCATGCAGGGCTTAATATTTCGGTGACATTGACTTTTGGAAAACCTTGAGCTAAAAGCTCAAATTTTATATTGGTCGCAATAACGCTCATAGCAGGACAGCCTGAATAAGTAGGCGTTATGATGACTTCAATCAACCCATCGTTTTGAAACTGAATGTCTCTAACAATACCCAAGTCTATGATTGACAAAACGGGGATTTCGGGGTCAGTGACGTTTTCTAATATTTTATAGACTTTATTCTTCAATTTACTTTATTTTAAAATAATGTTAGATTTTTGAACACTGATTTGACTGATTTGACTGATTTGCTCTGATTTTTCAAAACTGTATAAAGAAAAAAATCAGAGCAAATCAGTCAAATCAGTCAAATCAGTGTTCAAAAAAGCTATTTATCAAACAATACAGAAATCAACTTTAAATTTTACCACACCATATTCGGATACGCCCGTTGCATAAACTGCATTTCTGCTAGGATATAGCCCAAATACTCTGTATGTCGCCCTTGTTTACCACCTTTTTGCATATAATTTGCGGTTGGTATTGTTAGTGTCGCTTCTGTTAAAACAGTATTTATAGTTATGTCAAAAGTTGTTTTGATTTTGTTTAAATCCACCCCGACCCCCTCAGTATTTGCCCATATATCGAGGTCGTCGGCTATCAATGCTTCGCCTGAGTACGTCCATAAATTATCAATTGCTTTTTGGGCACGTTGATGACTTTCATCTGTACCATCGCCTAAACGAATCAACCATTCGCTCGACCAACGCAAATGGTAGGCTAGTTCCTTTACACCTTTTTCTGCAACACCCCTCAGTATAGTATCCTTTGAATGGACTAATTTTTCATAAAAAGGCAATTGAAACGCTGAAAAAAAGAACTGCCGCACAACAGTATCCGCAAAATCACCATTCAGTTGTTCGACAAGTAGTAAGTTTTTGAAGTCATAAACATCACGCAGATAGGCAATATCGTCCTCGGTTTTGCCTTCATTTTGCAATTCTGCGGCATATTGATAAAGTGTTCTGGCTTGACCAACGAGATCGAGCGCAATATTGGTAACGGCTATGTCTTGCTCCAAAACAGGACCATGACCGCATAACTCTGAAAGGCGATGCCCCAAAATGAGGACATTGTCGGCAATGCGTAGGGTATAGTCAAAAAGGTTATTCATTCGTTTTAATTTTTGTATGCCATATTGAAATATAACGCATTGATTATCAATTGATATTATCCAAACTTAATTCTCTTAGCACCCGATTGCGTGAAGGAAAATGCACGGCGAAATGTATTAACGAAATTGCTGAAAGAAATAAAAAAGATTCTTTACCACTGATTAAATAACAAATTAATGACATAATGGTTACCCCTTCAAATAACGCCCATTTGACTATTGACCCACTCCTATACGCACTTTTTTTAAGGTTCAAATCGGAAACTTCTGTCCATGTTTTGCGCTGTAAATTGAAAAAGTAATAGCCTAAAGCAATCATCGACAACATGACTAATGGCAAAATGGTTTCAAATAAATCAAATGAGTGAGTGTCCGCATTTGATGGGCTCATAGTGAAATAAAGAACGCCCATCATGAGCGCTTGACCGATGAAAAGTGCGCCAAATATGATGTACAAAGATTTAAAAAATCCGACATGTTCATTTTTCATAAAATATTGATTTTTAAGTTTTTAAATATTTTTTATGCCCTCTGGCATGTCATAAAAAGTCGGATGTCGATAGGCTTTGTCTTGTGCAGGAGCAAAAAGCGGGTCGCTGTCAGCAGGGTCAGAGGCAGTGATGTGCTTCGACTCGACGACCCAAATAGACACGCCTTCTTGTCGGCGGGTATACACATCTCGGGCATTTTCGAGTGCCATCGTGGCATCTGCGGCATGTAGCGAACCGACGTGTTTGTGGTCAAGCCCCTGACGGCTGCGGATAAAAACTTCCCAAAGGGGCATTTCTGAATTAGGCATATTATTGAGTTTTGTTAAGATTTGTTAAGCCTTTTGATTGGTCTAAAATTACAAGTTATAAATTTCCGCGTTTGGCTTGTTCTCTTTCAATAGCTTCAAACAAAGCTTTGAAATTACCTTTGCCAAAAGAAGTTGCGCCTTTGCGTTGAATAATCTCAAAAAAAAGGGTAGGGCGGTCTTCCACAGGCTTTGTGAAAATTTGTAGAAGATAGCCTTCTTCGTCTCTGTCCACCAAAATATTAAGGTCACGTAATGATTGCAAATCTTCATCAATATCACCAACGCGGTCTAATAAATCATCATAATAGCTGTTCGGAACGACTAAAAAATCAACGCCGCGACCCCTCAATTCACTGACCGTTTTAAGAATATCATTTGTCGCCACAGCAATGTGTTGAACACCTGCACCATTGTAAAAATCGAGATATTCCTCAATTTGCGACTTCTTTTTGCCTTTTGCGGGTTCATTTATAGGAAATTTGACATATCCATTGCCATTTGACACCACTTTTGACATCAAAGCGGAATATTCCGTTGATATATCTTCATCGTCGAAAGTGATAAGAAGTTTGAAACCCATGACATCTTCATAAAATTTGACCCACTGATTCATCTCGCCTAAAGGTACATTGCCGACACAATGGTCAATGTATTGCAATCCCACATCGCTCTTGAAAGTACGGCTTTGACGGGCTTCATAACCGGGTAAAAAGATGCCTTTGTAGTTCTTTCGTTCTACAAAAGTGTGAATGGTGTCGCCATAAGTTTCAATAGATGCAACGACAACGAAACCGTCCGCATCCCTCAGTATTTGAGGTTCAGAAACAGGTTTTGCGCCCCGTTTAATGGTTTCATTAAACGATTTTGTGGCATCGTCTACCCACAAAGCCAAAACTTTTACACCGTCGCCATGTTTTTGGACGTGTTTTGACATGTCGGAATCGGCATTTAACGAAGCCGTCAAAACCAAGCGAATTTTGCCTTGTTTCAAGACATAAGAGGCTCTGTCTCGCACACCTGTTTCGGGTCCTGCGTAAGCAATGACCTCAAAACCAAAGACATTTTCGTAAAAATGAGCGGCTTGTTTGGCATTGCCTACATAAAATTCGACGTAATCGGTACCGTTTAAAGGCAAAAAATCAGAGCTGTTTTTAGCCTCATGAACGGGTTGTTTCTTTAATAATTCAGCCATTCTTATTGTTTTTTTTACAAATTTCGGTATTAATATGGGCAATATCCAATATTTATTGTACTTAAAGTACAAATATTGCTGTAAATTGAACAAAAAGTACCCCCTCAGTATTTGAGACATAAATTATTGGTTTTTATAAAATTAGGAGCCAGTAAAGTGATATTTTGCGCCGAATTTTAAAACCAGTTATAATTTTACTATTCTTACTTAAAACATGACAATTAAAGATAAAGTTTTCATCGTCACAGGCGGCGCATCGGGCTTAGGTTTGGCGACTGCAAAAATGATTATAGACAATCAAGGCTACGCTATTCTCGCCGATGTGAATACTGATGGGGGGCAAAAAGCAGAAGAATTACTTGGAAAAAACGCAAAATTCGTTAAAACGGACGTAACCGACGAGGCAAGCGTCAAAAATGCAATTGATATGGCTGCTCAACAATTTGGTGGTTTGCATGGCGCTATCAATTGTGCAGGCATTGCACCCGCCGAACGTATTTTAGGGCGTAATGGTGTTCATGCGTTAGCGACATTTTCAAAGGTAATCGCTATTAATTTGATTGGGTCTTTTAATGTGATTCGTTTGGCGGCGGACGTTATGCAGCACAATGAAGCGGGTGAAAGTGGCGAGCGCGGTGTATTTATCTCAACTGCCTCTGTCGCCGCTTTTGATGGTCAGATTGGTCAAGCAGCATATTCTGCTTCAAAAAGCGGTGTTGTCGGTATGAATCTGCCGATTGCACGTGAATTGGCGCGTGTCGGTATGCGTTCTATGGTCATTGCCCCTGGCATTTTTGAAACGCCTATGTTGATGGGTATGTCGGACGAAGTGAGGCAGTCGCTTGGGCAGCAAGTGCCGTTTCCGTCACGTTTGGGCAAGCCTGAAGAATATGCGGCATTGGCAAAACACATCATCGAGAACCAAATGTTGAACGGTGAAGTCATTCGCTTAGATGGTGCAATTCGGATGCAAGCAAAGTAATTTTATTCAATATCAATAAGTTATGAAACAAGTTCCTCAAATTACTGCACAAGAAGCGGCAGCGATGGTCAAAGACGGTGATGTTCTTTTAAATGGTGGTTTTGGCATGACGGGCAATCCTGTTCACTTAATCCATGCCTTAGCTGAAACGAAAACGAAAAACATGACTTTCGTAGGCAACAATACAGGTGAACCTGGGCTGGGCGGTGGACGACTTCTACGAAATGGGCAAATAAAGAAGGCTATTTGTGCTTTTTTTACCTCAAACCCTGAAGCCGTTAAAGCGGCACAATCTGGAGAAATAGCCTATGTCTGCCTATTTTGTTGAACGATTAGGAGAATAATCACAGAATTACGAAATTTTTAAAATTCAAAACGATGAATTGAGAAAGTGTTACATCGAAATTTGTTAAGGCTTTATTCATCTTGGCGGTGACTTCGGTTTCGATTCTTTTTATCAGGTAAACAGTTCGGGCGGACATAATTTTCTATTTTTGGGCAAAATTCATAAGAGTCAGTAGTCGTTTTTCTACAAAATCAGTCGTATCAGCTCATAAAAGCGTCGTTGCCTAAAAAAATATTACTGGATTTGGAAAATAATTATCTTTGGCTATTCATGTATCACTTACCTCGTATTTTCAATAGACAGTAAATAGTTCAATTATCAATCAATTAATTAAAAAAATATCTAAAATGAAAAGTCGTTTAACTTTTTTTCTTCTTCTTTTTTCACTCTCTCTTTTTGGTCAAGCTACTAAATCCAGTATATCAATTAAGAAAGATACCCTTTGCTACGAATTACGCATCTATTCAACCGCACCTGGCAAATTGAATGACTTGATGAAGCGTTTTCGCGACCATACGCTCAAAATTTTTGAACGTCATGGCATGACAAATGTGGGTTATTGGACTCCTTTGGACAATCCTGATGGCAAATTGTATTACATTTTGTCTTATCCAAATCGAGCCGCAAGAGATGCTTCTTGGAAAGCCTTTTCAGCCGATACCACTTGGCAACGAGTAGCAAAAGAAAGTGAGGTTAATGGTAAAATAGTGAGTAAAGTGGAAAGTGTTTTCTTAAAAACGACTGACTTTTCGCCTAATAATACCATTAACAGCTTAAATCAAGGCGTTTGGGAGTTTCGTATTTATCATACGACACCTAATAACTTGGACAATCTATTGACACGTTTTAGAGATTTTACGGTCAAATTTTTTAAACAATATGGCATGACCAGTAAGTTTTATTGGACACCCACCGATGCCGCACAAGGGGCAGACAATACGCTTTATTACTTTCTGACGCATCCATCACCCGAGGGCGCAAAAGCGGCGTTTGACAAGTTCCGAGCTGACCCTGAATGGATTGCTGCGCGCAAAGCTTCGGAAGTAAAAGGCGGTGGTTCTTTGACAACGAGTGTCGAGTCTATTTATATGTATCCAACGGATTTTTCAAAGTTGAAATAGATTTTACAAACATAATCGGCATTACACAAAGTTTCACAAAGTTTTTTCTAACACGAATTACACGAATTTTTTTTTTCTACTGATGTGTTGCTTTTGAACCATAATAGTAATTCGTGTAATTCGTGTTAGAAAAAAATAAAATTCATGTAATCCATAGATTTGCACCTCAAAACATTCTAATAAATGAGATTTCATCAACTAATCGTTAAAGATATGCGCCGCGAAACAGCCGATAGCGTTTCGATTGCATTTGATGTACCTGAAGCTCTTAAAACAGAATTTAGTTTTATCCAAGGGCAATATTTGACTTTAAAAACCTATATCAACAACGAAGAGGTGCGCCGTACCTACTCTATTTGTACCGCACCGCACGATGATGATTTGCGCGTCGCTGTTAAAGCAGTTGAATCGGGCGTTTTTTCAACATATGCAAATCGTGTTTTGCGAAAAGGTGATGTGCTAGAAGTGATGCCCCCGATGGGTAATTTTTTTATCCCCCTCAGTATAAACGCCCAAAAACACGACGTTTTCTTCGCTGCGGGTAGCGGTATTACGCCTATTATCTCCAATATCAAAGCGATTTTGAAAACTGAACCCCTCAGTAGCTGCACCTTAATTTATGGCAATCGTTATGTATCTACCATAATTTTCAAAGAAGAAATTGAGGCTTTGAAGAATATGTATTTAGGACGTTTTCAAGTTTTTAATGTACTGAGTCGTGAACGTACAGAGTCCGAACTGCTGCATGGGCGTTTGGATAAAGAGAAAATTGCTCAATTCTTTGAAAAAATACCCAATTTACTGAGGGGGGATGAATTTTTCTCTTGTGGACCGCTCGAGATGACGGATGCTTTGAAAGTCATTTTAATAGAACATGGCATTGAAGAGAAACATATTCATTTTGAATTATTCAATGCCCCTAAAATATCAACTGCAAGACGCGAAACACAAAACATTGTTGACAGTATCGCTTCGATAAAACTCGACGGATTGACGTTTGATGTGCCTATCCATAAGGGTCAAACCATTTTAGAAGCTGCACAAGCTGTCGGTGCCGATATGCCCTATGCTTGCAAAGGTGGCGTGTGTTGTACCTGTCGCGCTAAACTCGTTGAAGGCAATGTCCAAATGATGGTCAATTATGCTTTAACTAAAGAAGAAACCGACGCGGGTTTTATTTTGACTTGCCAAGCCATCGCTAAGTCTAACAAAATTGTGGTTGACTTTGATATAAAATAATAAAAAGGTTTTTTTTAAACACAATAGCCACATGGCACACATAGCTTTTAATTGTTTGAAAATCAATAAGCTATGTAAACTATGTGGCTATTGTGTTTTAAGTATTTAGTGTTTCGTTCTTTCTAAACCTCAAAAACTAAACACTGGATACTTAAATCCTACTTTTTAGTCGCTTTGTATTTCGGATTCGCTGCATCTGTAAAGTCCAATTCAAAACTCCACGTTCCTGCTGTTACACCAAAGTTTTTACCACCCGCTGCTAATGGAGCAGCGACACCACCTATTGTAATAGGTGCAGGTTCAACACTACCCGATGCGCCCCAGTTGTTAGCCCAATCGTCATTTTCACGGAATTTAATTTGAGCAGCCGTTAAAGTGATGTTGTTTAACACCCACTTTTTAGTGCTTAAGTCGTATGTGAATTTTGTATCAGGACCATTCCACCCAGTAGGCGTTCCATCGCCTACAATACCAATCGGTTTGTAAGGTGTAATGGTGTATTTCAATGTTTTGAAGTCCGCTGTGATGAGGTAAGTGCCTGCTGTTACGCCAAAGTTTTTCCCCCCTGCTGCGAGAGTGCCGCCTGTACCGATGGGTGCAGGTTCAGCACTGCCTGTTGCGCCATAGTTTGTACCCCAATCATTGTTCAAACGGAACTTAATTTGTCCCGCAGTGAGTTTAACTTCTGCGCGCCAAAGGTCAACCGTTGGGTCATAACGCATAGGCATATCAGGACCATTCCAACCGTTTGCCGTTGCATCGCCGACGAGACCCCATGTGAGTGGCTCAATTTTGAAGGTCAAAGCAATCGGGTTGAAAGTGACTTTATATGAACCTTTTTTGATACCGAGGTTTTTGCCATTGGCAACCAATGAACCACTTGTGCCGAGGAAAGGCTCAACAGAACCCGTCGCGCCTAAGTTTTCAGCCCAATCGTTGTTCTTACGAAATTTGATTTGACCATCATTCACTATAATATAAGCGACTAATTCGTTGGGGACATCGGTTTTATAAACGGGTTGGTCTGGACCATTCCAACCACCTGCCGTTGCGTCACCGACGATGCCCCAAGGCGTACTCAAGTCTAATTTGTCAATAAACGTCGTCACTTTTGCATTGACGATTGTTGTTGAAAGCACCGTTCTCGCACCAATAAGAGCTTCTACTTTGAAATCTAAATCGGCTGCCGTGCCTGCTGCCAAGCCCAAACCAATGATAAGGTTGTTCAATTCTACTTTTTTGAACACCTTTTTCAAATCACCCGCAACACCAATGGTAACGGGTTTTGCGAAATTATTGCCTTTTTTGTCAACAATGACACTGTATGCAGCAGCAGCAGGAAAACCAAAATCAGGTTTTGCCCAAGAGACGGTTAAAACTTCCACATCAGGATTGTCTTTCAGCAATACCAAAGTTGGTGCAGAAAGCGTTGCTTCCAATTTAGCATTTGGATTCAACACGATTTGCGTTTCTTCTTTTTTGCAGGCACCCCAAGTCAAAACGAAGGCAAGCCCGAGAAACAATAGTTTATTTATATTCTTCATATCACTGATTTAAACAGATTTTAATGATTTTTTAATGATTTATACTGAGGGGGTGTTTTAATTAGGAATTAGGATTGAATAAACCTAATTCCTAATTCCTAATTCCTAATTAATACCCCGTATTTTGCTTCAAATTAGGATTGGCAACTACGTCAGCATTAGGAATCGGGAACAAGTTGAATGTTTCAGCAACGCCTGCACCCCCTTTTACGCCCCCTTTCCATTGCCAGAGATAAGATCCCGATGTGAATTTTTTGAAACGAATCAAGTCCGTTCTGCGGTGACATTCCCAATACAATTCACGACCACGCTCGTTTAGAATATCATCTAAAGTGATGGTTGTCAACGCTGTACGTGTTGTTTTATAAGCCCGTTGGCGCAAAGCATTGACATACGTTAAAGCCTGTGCCGTTGTGCCACCTGTGCCACCCCTCAGTACAGCCTCGGCATACATCAAATGGACATCAGCCAAACGGAACATAGGGAAATCTGTGTCAGGGAAGTTACCTTCTGGATCTGAACCTGCTTTGCCCGCTTGGTCTACGTTTTTATATTTTGTGATGGCATATCCTTGTTTGAATTCTGAAATATCATCAATCTCAAGGCTTTGACCGTCTGTGTAGAACATCGCCCGTGTATCGTTATAGTCCACAGCATTTGACGTATTATTGAACAAGCCAACCAATTCCTTTGTCGTGCGTAAGCCACCCCAACCACCGTTGATGCCGAAATCAGCAGCGCGCATCGTACCACCTACTGGAGCATGAACTAAGAAAGTCATACCACCCCATGTTTTAGTGCGCATGCCATCAAAACGAACTGCAAAAATCATTTCCTTAGAGGCATCGTTACCGATTTTGAAAAGATTTTCATACTTCGGTTCGAGTGCATAACCTGCGGCGATGACTTTGTTACAGTAAGTAACACAATCGGTTGCCCGATTAGTACCAATATAAACTTCTGCATTCAAATACAATTTTGCCAAAAGCGTCCACGCTGCGCCTTTGTCTGCCCGACCAAATTCGTTTGCACGAGGTTCAGCTAACAAAGTTTCGATTTCTTTCAATTCCGTTTCGACATACGAAAAAAGCTTTGCGCGATTGGTTTGTTCTGGTAAAAATGCACCCAACGGATTTGCATCTGTTACAAAAGGTACGTTGCCAAACATATCCAAAGCATGCCAATAGCTTAAAGCACGCATAAACCGCGCTTCTGCACGATAGGCTTTGATGTTAACATCACCACTTAAACCCCGTTCTGACAATTTAGCATCTGTTGTTTCACGAATAAACTCGTTGCACAACGTGATTTGATAATAAATACGATAGTACATAGCTGCAATAAATTCATTCGCTGATGTCCATTTCATATTGTGGTAGTCTTTGATGCTGCCATCGTTCCAACCGATAACGGCTTCATCGGTTGTCAACTCTTGTGCCTTATAATATTGGCGTAAATAGGTTGAAAAGCCTTCGTCAATGCCGCTGATATCAGGTTTGCCATCAGGTCCTTGCTGACCACTAACAGCTAAACCCGCATAGACTTTGGCAATAAGGGAACGGTAATTCGCGGCATCGTTATAAACGGTGGCAGACGTTTGTTCGTAAAAAGGCACTCTATCAAGGTCTTTTACGCATGATTCAAATAGGGTTGTCCCCGCAATGAATCCTAAAATTATAATTGCTTTAATATTTTTGGCTCTGTGACAATTTTAGCGGCAACTAATTTTTGAACGCAAAACATCTTGCTCTAAAGTGTTCAAAATTAGTCATATTAAAGGTGAATCTTT
>JAYTUQ010000064.1:0-10128 GCA_043744455.1 Saprospiraceae bacterium
TTTAATTGTGTTATATCATTGGATATGACCATTATCGAATAATTTAATTTGTACCTAAAACAACGATTTAGTTAGTGTTGTTCATGCCTAAGTTTTTACCACATTTTTATAATTTAGTAAATCAGAAACTGACAAATTAAGCCAAATTTGGACTAATTTTGCAGCAAAATTAAACAAATGCTTTCGTCAAACCGAAAAACTTTCCAAACAGGTTTCTTTCATTTGTACAAATCGTTTTAAAAAAAATTTAAATTTTAAAAATCAATACATGAAAAAATCATTACTCCTATTTATCGCCTTGTTTTCAACTATTTTGTCAACATTAGATGCGCAAAATCCACCTGCCCCTTGTTCCGAGTTATTTATTTCGGAATACCACGAAGGTTCGAACAACAACAAAGCAATTGAAATCTTCAACCCAACGAATAGGGAAATTGATTTGACCTTGTATCGTTTGTCACGCAATAACAATGGCGGTACGAGTTTGGCAACTAGTGCTTTTCTACCTGGTACAAAAATCGGTGCGTACAAAAGTTACGTCGTCGTTGTTGATAAAAGAGACACCACGCAGTACAAAAATGGTCTCGAATATCCTATTTTTGACGGTTTTCAACTCTGGGATACGTGCCGAAACGCCGATGGTTCTGTCATCATTGACAATGTAACAGGCAGACCACAGTTTTGTGTTCAAGTAGATGCGGCTAACAGTAATTTGCCCAAACGGGGTACGCGCTACAATGATTTATTGGATTTGAAGTGTCGTGCTAATTCTTTTATCAATCCAGTTTTCGATGGCGCCATGTATTTTAATGGCAACGATGCTGTTATGCTTTTCAAAGGTGTGCCTGATAGCGTAGGCTTTACAAACCTCGTTGATATGGTTGGTATTTACAATGACCCTGCCATGACAGCTTCAGGTTCGACTTGGAAAGACTTTACAGGACGTATCTTGACCACTGACCGTAACCTTATTCGCAAACGCGAAGTAAAAAATGGCACGGGTCTCGTCGCATATGTTCGTCAAGACACATTTCGTTACAGCAATTGGCTTGTTTTTACAAGTAATTCGTTCTCGCCATCGTTTCAAAACCTCGGCTCACACACCTGCGATTGCGACCCTGCACCGCCCGTTTCTGTGCGCCGTTTGTGTAATGGTACAGTCATCGTCGGTTCAAACGACATTGTACCCGCTGAATTTAGGATTTATCCGAACCCCTCAGTATCAGGCAATGTGGCAATTGAAGCAGACGAAAAAATTGAAAGCATCAAAGTCATGGACTTAATGGGGCGCATTGTGGACAATCGAAAAATGAATATTCAAGCACAAACCATTCAGTTAACGCTGCAAAACGTCCACAGCGGTATTTATTTCATCCAAGTTACAACGACTGACAAACGTGTTGGCGTACGTAAACTTATCATAGAATAACGTAATGACCATCAACTTGCGTCAAGTTCTATAATTTGGCGCAAGTTTATATCATTATCAATCAAAACGTTATGACCAATTTTCAACGACGCACTTTGACAGCGACTATCTTTGGGGCAGTGATGCTCGGCGGTATGTTTTGGAACGAAGTGAGTTTTTACGTCCTATTCTTTCTTATTTCGATGGGTTGTCTGTGGGAATTTTTGAGATTAATCAAAGAGGAAAGCACGCTTAGAAAAGTATTCGCGCTGATTTTAGGTAGTGGTATGTGGCTTACATCCATCTTTTTGCGCCTTGTATCTTTAAAAGGCGCATCCTTAGATTTAGGTTTTGGTTGGCAATTAATGGCTTATAAAATCGTTTTTTTGCCTGTTATCTTATTTGTCATATCACCTTTTTTGCTCCTCCTTTTTGAACTCTTTTTTTTGCAAAGCGAGAAGCCTTTTATTAATGTCGGTTTATTGCTATTAGGTATCATGTATGCCGTTTTTCCATTTGTCGTTTTTCTACCTTTTTTAGAATTTCATGGTAAACCCACTTTACCCTTTGGATATTTTTTTTATGAATTTTTCACAGCTATTCGGACTTTAAAATTTACGCCGAATATCGTTGCAGGTATCCTTTTTCTAACATGGGCAAATGACTCCTTTGCCTACATTATTGGTTCAAGAATAGGCAAAACACTCCTTTTCGAGCGTATTTCACCTAAAAAAACGTGGGAAGGAACAATCGGTGGCGGCATTATGTGTATATTGACAGGCATCCTTATTCATCAATTTTTAGGCATTTTGACGCTTGTAGATTGGCTCGTTATTGGAGGTGTCGTTGCCATATTTGGTTCAATGGGCGATTTGGTCGAAAGCATGTTCAAACGCTCAGTAGGCGTAAAAGATTCGGGTACTTTTATGCCTGGACACGGCGGTTTTTTAGACCGTTTCGATGCGTTTATTTTTGCCGTTCCGTTCGTGTTTTTGTATCTCATGTTGAAATAATAGTTAGTTATTGGTTATTGGTGTATACGTCATTGGTGAATTGGTTATTCGTAAACTAATAACTATTACACCAATAACCAATCCATCAATAACCCCTCAGTATTTTTTGTAAAAATCTATATAAATAATTGACAATCAATATCCTATGTTACGAATTCACAAAGAAGGTTTTTTAATGATTGGTGGCGTGTTCTGCGTTTTAGCTGTCATCAATGGCATCATTATGTGGTTGGCTCATCCCTACGTTTTGGGTTTTACTTTATTTGCATCACTTATTTTTTTTGTACTTGTGGTTCAATTTTTTAGAAATCCTAAACGCGAAATACCCATTTTAGACGACAAACTCGTCTATGCACCCGCTGATGGAAAAATTGTCGTCATCGAACAGACCAATGAAGACGAGTACTTTCATGACCGCCGCATTCAAATCTCTATTTTCATGTCGCCCCTCAATGTACACGTCAATCGCAATCCCATTAGCGGTTTGATTAAGTATTTTCGCTACCATGAAGGTAAATACCTTGTGGCATGGCACCCCAAAAGTTCAACCGAAAATGAGCGCACCACTATTGTTATCGACAATGGAAAACATCAGATTCTGTTCCGTCAAATTGCAGGTGCTGTTGCTCGTCGTATCAAGGCTTATGTCAATGAAGGCGAACAAGTGTGGCAAGGAAAAGACATGGGATTCATCAAATTTGGCTCACGCGTAGATGTATTTTTACCACTTGACGCAGAGATTTTGGTTACTATTGGTGAAATTTCAAAAGGAAACCAAACTATTTTAGCGCGTCTTAAATAATGTAAAATGGATAGTGTAAAGTGGATAATGTAAAGTGGATAATGTAAAGTGGATAGTGTAAAGTGGATAGTTTTTAATTATCCATTTTCCACTATCCACTATTCATTATCCATTATCAACTAATTTCCTTCAGTCGTAAAAATATTAACAACAGAACCTTTTTTTAAAACAGTACCAGCTACAGGGTCTGTTTTTGTGACTCTTGCCGTATTTTGATTGGTGACAGTTGCATCAGGTGTAATAGTACCAATCAATAAACCGAGACTTTCAAGGGTCAATGAACACTCATCGGCTGCCATACCAATTAAATAATTAGGTACTTCCGCGTCATCAGATTGTCGTTTCGTAATCACAAAATCCACGGCAGAGCCTTGAGGTACTTTTACAGGCGGCACACCGCCTAAAATGGCAGTGACATCTTTCCCACGTACAATAACTTGTTTTATCGTACCATCTATCAAGTTGGCATCCAAAACAGTATCAATTCTACCCACTTTTACGCCCAACATTTCGAGGTTTCGGATATAAAAGTTGATTTCATCACGTCCAGCAATGTCAGGTAGTTGAACAAGGTCTCCCGCCGCTTTTGTGATTTTCAAATAAATAGTCCGTCCTTTTTTGACCAACGAATTAGCAGAGGGATTTTGGTCAATAACCAAATCTGCTGGAAAACCTTCTTTGTAAAGTGTATCCGTAATTATGATATCAAAGCCTTTACCTTCTGCATCGCGGATGACTTCTTTGACATTTCGGTTTACATAATTACCGACTTCTATGGAATTTCCATGTCGTGAAAAACATTTTACGCCCCACAGAGTTAAAAATAGGAGACCCGCAAGGAGACCTATTATTTTTGCAAAATTCAATAGAAAAATTTTGCTTGAAATAAATAACCAAGTCTCGTTTGCAAAGATTTTCGTCTTCTCTTTGATGTTTTCAAAAAAGCTGTTTGCCATTTCGTTATTTGTTATTAGTTACTCATTATTCGTTATAAGTTACTTGGTATTGATGATTCGGACAAGCCCAGAATAACGGATACATCAATAACCAGTACACCCATTACAAATTAAATTATTTCTTCTAATTGTCTTGAATAAAATTCAGTCATTGTCCAACCATATTCGCGCACCATTTGTGGTACAAGGCTCGCTTCTGTTTGTCCAGGAACGGTATTGACTTCAAGCATATAGGGTTGATTGTCTGCGTCATTCCAAATAAAATCAATGCGTACGATGCCGCGACAGTTCAATATTTGATACACTTTGCTGGCAGCCCCCCTCAGTATATTGGCTTGATTTTCATCAATGGGTGCGGGAATTAACTCCTCGCTTGCGCCTTCGTATTTGGCTTCAAAATCAAAAAAGTCTTTTTTCGGTCTGATTTCTATTATTGGAAAAACAACGATTTCGCCACGTGTCCGCATCACACCAACGGTAAATTCACGTCCTTTGATGAATTGTTCAATCAAAAGTTGATTGTCTTCTTTAAAACCTTTTTCTAAGGCTGCTGCCAAATCTTCTGCTTTTTCGACCCGACTCATACCGATAGACGAGCCGCCGCTGTTGGGTTTTACAAAAACAGGCAGCGTCAAGTTAGCTAAAATCGCTTCTATACTGTCTTTAGACCCCGATTCAGCGGGGAGGGGGTGCGATTTGAAAATATGCAGCGATTTTGCGGTTTTGATACCGCCAAAATGCGCCACAGCAACCGTAAAACGCTTATTCATCGTCAAGGCAGAAGTAGCGGCACAGCAACTTGTATAAGGCAAACCGAGCATATCAAAATAGCCTTGTAGTTTGCCATCTTCGCCAGGTACACCATGAATAATTATCAAAACAGCATCAAATACAATACGTTTCTCATTAATAGTCAATGTAAAATCAGAACGGTCAACCAAAACCTCTTGACCATCAGCTGTTTCATGTGCCCATTTTTGGCGGTCAATAATGATTTTGTAGACATTGTATTTTGAAGCATCAATATACTTTTCGGCCACTTTTGCCGAAGCCACTGAAACGACGTATTCTCCTGTATAACCGCCTGTGACAAGCGCGATGTTTTTCTTTACCATAAATTTTGATAATGCTGTTAATTCGTAAAAATTTAGGTCTGTTACTCACTGTTTTTCGCTACGCTCAAAATGCGTACTTTAAATTAGTTTTTTAAGGGTGACCGTTATTTTTGAGAAAAATCAAAGATTTTTCTCAAAAATAACGGTCACCCTGATAGATTCATTCTCTGTACGCTTTTTTTGCGAAGCAAAAAACAGTGAGTCAATGAGTTGAAAAGGAATTATTTTAATCCTTATTTTCGCAAAGTTAAAAAAAGGCATCAAGTAGCGGTGCAAAATATGGTTGCTCATTTTTATAGAATACAAAATATTGTATCTAATTATCAACAGACGCATTATTTTACGCCGCTACATAAATGAAAAATTACCTTTGCGGACTAAAATCCGACATTAATGAGTCTATCTAATAAAACCTCTCCACATGAGGCTCTCAAGATTCGCGACTTTCGCTTCTACGTTTTAGGACGTATGTGCATCACTTTTGGTATCAACATACTGGGCACATCCGTAGGGTGGCAGATTTATGAACATACCCAAGACGCGCTTTCGTTGGGTTTGATTGGTTTGGCAGAGTTCATTCCTTTCATCCTTGTCACCCTGATTGGCGGTTATATCGCTGATATTTTTGATCGTCGAAACATCATTTTGGGGTGTATTTTTTTCTATGCATTGTGTGCTTTGGGACTTTATATGTTTAGTAGTTCTTGGGCGTATTTTATTGATACGGTGAGTATTATGCCTATTTTTATCCTCATTGGCGCAACGGGTTTGGTACGTGGTTTTCTCGGTCCCGCTCAATCGGCTTTTGCTGCGCAACTCGTTCCACCAGAACTCTATGCCAATTCAGCCACTTGGACGACCATGACGTGGCATATTTCATCAGTCGGTGGTCCTGCAGTAGGCGGTTTGTTGTGTGGTTTGCACCACAGCGCATGGTCTTCTTATGCCGTTGTCGTTGTTTTGTCCATTATTGGTTTGATGTTGATTTCGACCATAAAAAGTCGTTTTAAAGCAAAAGTTCAAGAGGAAGGCGTAAAACAGCAGCGAGAAGGCTTTGTGGATAGCGTGCGTGTGGGTTTGGTGTTTGTCCAAAAAAATCAAATTTTATATGGGGCTTTAGCACTTGATATGTTTGCTGTCCTTTTTGGCGGTGCTGTGGCGTTGTTACCGGCATTTGCAAAGGATATTTTAGAAGTCGGTCCCGAAGGTTTTGGCATGTTGCGTGCCGCCCCTGCGGTCGGTGCCTTGGTCATGTCTGTTTATCTGGCATTCAATCCGCCGCTTCGTCATGCGGGTCGAAAGCTGCTAATTTCGGTTGGCGGCTTTGGTATTTGCACTATTTTATTTGCTTTATCGCATAATTTCGTGTTTTCACTCGTCATGTTGGCGGGTACGGGCTTTTTTGATAATGTCAGTATGGTCATACGTGGTACCATTGTTTCACTTTTCACTCCCGACGCAATGCGGGGGCGCGTCTCGGCGGTCAACAGTCTGTTTATTGGTTCTTCCAACGAATTGGGTGCATTTGAGTCAGGGGCAACGGCGCGGTTGATGGGCTTAGTACCCGCCGTCGTGTTTGGCGGTGTGATGACAATGGTGGTGGTGACCACAGCGTGGATAAAAGCACCAAAACTGAGGAACTTAGATTTGCGGTAAGGTTTTTAATCAAATGCTTGGAGGGTTTCAATATAAAGTATGGGTCTTTTATCTGTCTTAATAATTAAGCGTCAATCCAACCCCAAAACCCATATCACTGTCGTAATGAGACCTCACGGACATATATCTTGTCAAAATATACCTTCCACCGACCATATATTCCTTATCTGAATTGACCATAAAACTCAAGCGCAAACGCTTAGAAAGCGGTATGTCTGCGCGCATCAACTGCAAACGGATATTGCCATCGTGATAAACTTCTGCTTGAAAATTGACAAGCATCGGTAGCGTGTAATCCACGCCCACGCTGAAAAGCTGGCGGTTATCTTTGGTATTGGTGCGCCCGAAAAGGTTGGTTTCTTGTTGATCAATACCCAATCTGCGATATCGCCAATCGAAGCCAATAAACGGCATTAACCATTGCATTTTACCGATATATCGTCCGATATGCGTTTCTGTTTCGTAACCATGTCTATCATGATAGCCTAAACGCCATTCTGTGCCGATGCTCCAACGGGTGCTTTGATACATCAATTCGCCGTCGTTGCCGTTTGTTGCAAAATCATTTTCAGCCATAATATGAAACCGTCTATCATCGGCAAAAAGTTGGCGTTGTGCCAATTTTGGATTGGGAATAAATGGATTGGGTGCTTGATTTTCATACCTAAAAACCCTACCCATGCCCGACATCATGTGGTACAAAATATGGCAATGAAAAAACCAATCGCCTTCTACATTCGCATTAAATTCTAAGGTGTCGGTTTCCATTGGCATAATATCCACAATATTTTTCAAAGGAGCATAGTCACCCTGTCCATTCAGAAGCCTAAAATCGTGTCCGTGCAAGTGCATAGGGTGACGCATCATTGAGCCGTTATAAATGATAATTTTAACGTTTTCACCTTTTTTAATCAATATTCTATCTGTTTCAGAGACTACTTTATTATCCATGCTCCACACATAGCGGTTCATATTGCCCGATAGTTCAAAACGAAGCTCTTTTGTCGGTACATTTTGGGGTAATACTGAGGGGGTCGGTGATTTCATCATCGCATAATTCAATGTAACAATATCCGACAACGCATTGCTGTTGTATTGGTTTTCGTCCATTTTCATATCGTCCATTTTTTCAGCACTTTTGCCTTCTTTTTTACCCATATTTTCCATATTGTGCTTGGGTTTTGCCACTATTTCGCCTGTAATTTCGGGGTACATCACCACATTCATATCCATTTGATTCAAACTCATACGCATACCCATATCGTCCAAATCGCCATTCATTTTCATCATGCCGTTCATCATCTTCATCCCCTCGAAGTATTTGAGTTTGGGTAGGGGTTTTGCGGCTTGTTTTTCACCATTGCCCAAAAAAACGGTTGTTGATTTGATACGGTCTTCTGATGTCGCTAAAAACCCATAGGCTTTATTGTCGGGAATCGTCACGATGATATCATACGTTTCAGAAACAGCTATAAGTAATCTATCCACTTCGACGGGTTCTACATCGTTGCCGTCATTGGCGACAATGGTCATTTTTCCTCCCGCATAAGTTAGCCAAAAATAAGTAGATGCACCGCCATTGGAAATCCGCAAGCGAACCTTATCTCCTGCTTTGAATTGTGATATCTGACTTTCATTTTTGCCATTAATCAAAAATCTATCGTAATAGACATCACTCACGTCCATTGCCATCATGCGTTTCCATTCATTTTTAAATTTGGTTTTGAAATAACCTTGGCTGATTGCTTCGCCCCAACTTTGAGTTGTCCCTTTTTTGATGGCAAACCAATCGGTGGCATTGTGCAACATTCGATGCACATTATTAGGATTCATGTCCGTCCATTCGCTCAAAACAAGTGGCACAGTCGGCAAATCATCAATACCTGTTCTCAAATTTGGAGCATTTGGCTGTTTATTCATCACAAAAGAACCATACATGCCGATTTGCTCCTGCAAACCCGAATGGCTGTGATACCAATGCGTACCATGTTGAATAATCGGATATTCATACACAAATGTCGTATGCGGCTCAATTGGCATTTGCGTCACATTGGGTACGCCATCATACCGATTGGGCAAAAACAAGCCGTGCCAATGCAGTGAAGTCTCTTCATTTAGGTCATTATGAGCATAAATTACGGCTGTATCGCCTTCGGTAAAAGTCAAAGTCGGCATGGGAATTTGACCATTGACGGCAATCGCTCGCTTGAATTTGCCTGTAAAATTGACAACTGTATCTCGGATATAGAGGTGATACACCACTTTTTTGCCCACATACTGAGGGGGTGCTTGTATAACGGCAATTGGGCTTGTTCTCAATGGTGGCGGTGTTAAATGTTGTCCTAAAAGATTGTTGAGAGCTACGAAAAAGCTGATGATTAATATTATTTTTTTCATTTTATGATGTCGTTTTTAATACTATTTTTCTGAAAAACTATTGCGAAAGGCTATCTTTCACGGTATTTGCCCATTGAATGATTAAATCTTTATCGGTTTTGTTGAGTATAGCGTCTTTATGCAAAAGGGTGTATTGTGGCAAAGGCATTGCCTCGTCTTTTATTTGACTGGCGATTGATTTGAGTTTACTCTCCTGCCGACGTTTAGGCATTGCGCCAAATTCACTAAAATTGAGTTGCTTTTTACCATCTTGAATATGTCTATTTAAAAGCCAACCAATCGGCTGAATATAGGCATACAAAGGATAATTTGTATTGTTGCTATGGCAGTCATAACACGCTCTTTTTAAAATCGTTTGCACCGAATCGGGTACAAAAACGACCTTAGTAATATCGGTTGCCAACACCTGCCCGTTGGTATTACGGGCAGGTTGGACAAACTGAATGGCAATGAACCCTATGAAAATTGCCAATAAGATTTTTTTGAAACGCCTCATATCGTTATTTTAATTCTTCCTTCATGCTGCCGCACGTTGCCATTTTTTTACCATAATAAGGATTCTTAATCTCTTTGGTTTCGCTCAACCAAATAGCTCCTTTTTTATCATTGTACATTAGGCAAAAATCTTGATACAACGTTTGACCTGCACCAAAAGCCTTCACTAAGGCGTAAATATCCTTGCTCAATGTGTCAAAATGTTCACGCTGATGTTCAATGTTACCACCATTTGAGCCGATGTGTTCGGCGTGTTCTCTGGCATCATCTTCGACATCTTCAAAAG
>JAYTUQ010000065.1:0-2603 GCA_043744455.1 Saprospiraceae bacterium
TGGCACAAGTATGCGTTTCCTTTTGGGTGGTTCAAAACGCTCAACCGAAGCGATTCAGTTTGGTGCATGGGCAAGGATTGCGAATAAAGTAGATGGTGGCGTCTTGATGGATGCCCTTATCCTTTCTACACGTTTTGATTACAGTCAGTTCTCCATTGGTTTCAGCTATGACTTAAATACGTCATCCCTTCAACCTGCCAGCCGCAGCAATGGTGGTTTCGAGTTTTCTTTACAATATAAAGTATGTGGTAATGAACGTCGGAATGTGTATTGTCCGAATTTCTAAGACCCCCTCAGTATAATCAACAAAAAAAGCCTTGCAGACAATGTTTGCAAGGCTTTTTTGTTTTTTTTCAAAAAAATTAAAATTACTAAAACTCTTTTCTTGTCCGTTTCGTTATAAAGTTATATTTTAGCGAATATTCGCTGAAATGCAATTTTTAAATCTTTTGGCTTTTATCAAAATATTGAAAATCAAACTTTTACAACAAATAATAAAAATCTCTTCATTACAAAAATTAAAAAAATGATTGATACTCTTGTCAAAAATGGCATTCTAAATGGTGGCGCATTTATCATCCAAGATTCTACTCCAGATGCCACTTTTATTCCAGAAGAACTCAACGAAGAACAATTGATGGTTCGTGCTATGGTTCAAGACTTCATCAAAAATGACATTGAACCCAACCGCATGGCGCTCGAAAAACAAAAAGAAGGTTTAGCTATTAATTTGCTTGAAAAAATGGGCTCTTTAGGTCTTTTAGGTACGCACATGCCTGAAATCTATGGCGGCACAGCGATGGACACCAATACCAACACCATGATATGCGACGCGCTAGGACCAGCGGGTGGCTTTACTGTTTCTTATGCCGTTCAAACGGGTATTGGCATGTTGCCGATTTTTTACTTCGGAACAGAAGCACAAAAAGCGGAATATTTGCCCCGTACCATCAGCGGTGAGCTAAAAGTCGCCTATTGTTTGACTGAACCAGGTAGTGGTTCAGATGCTTTGGCTGCAAAAACCCGCGCAGACCTGTCGGAAGATGGTCAACATTACATCATCAATGGTCAAAAAATGTGGATTTCCAATGGTGGTTGGGCAGATATGTTTATCGTTTTCGCAAAAATTGATGGTACAAAATTCACAGGCATCATGGTTGATCGTCATACTGAGGGGGTCACATTGGGCGCAGAAGAAGACAAGTTGGGCATCAAAGGCTCATCTACACGTCAGATTTATTTTGAAAACGTCAAAGTACCTATTGGCAACGTGTTAGGTGAAGTCGGCAAAGGTCACTTGATTGCCTTCAATGTCTTGAATGTAGGACGTTTCAAACTCGGTGCTTTGTGTCTCGGTGGTGCCAAAGCGGTGTCAACAATGGCAGTAAAATATGCCACCGAACGGCAACAATTTAAGCAATCCATATCTAATTTCGGTGCAATTCAGTACAAATTGGCTGAAATGGCTATCAAAATATTTGTAG
The DNA here is from genome assembly GCA_043744455.1 of Saprospiraceae bacterium. Classification (GTDB taxonomy): domain Bacteria; phylum Bacteroidota; class Bacteroidia; order Chitinophagales; family Saprospiraceae; genus JAAFJT01. The sequence goes on from JAYTUQ010000065.1 coordinate 1,485, forward strand.
GCGATTCATCGCAATACCGCATTTCTCATTTGATGCAAGAGCATATCCACAACTCCTTGGAAGAAGGAAAAACCTATGCCGAAGCAACACTTGAAGCCGCAGAAGAATACTCAATCGAATGTGCTTTGATAAAATTCATCGGTTCAGAAGCTCTTGACTATGTGGTTGATGAAAACGTGCAAGTGCATGGTGGCATGGGCTTTTCAGAAGAACTAGGCGCCGCACGAGCTTACCGAGACAGCCGTATCAACCGCATTTATGAAGGCACAAACGAGATAAATCGCTTACTCTCAGTTGATATGTTGTTGAAAAAAGCGATGAAAGGTAAACTCGACATCGTTAGCCCCGCTTGGGCAGTACAAAAAGAATTGGCTTCAATGCCGTCTTTTGGTCGTCCAGAAGGTGTGTATGCTGATGAATATACAGCATTGAAGGACTTCAAAAAAATTATTCTCATGGTTGCTGGTGGTGCTGTCAAAATGCAAATGGACGGTAAAATCAATCTTGAAAATGAGCAAGAGATTTTGATGAACGTAGCGGATATGTTAGCTGAAACATTCAACAGTGAATCCACTTTGTTGCGTGTCCATAAGTTGGCAGGTATGAGCAATACCCCCCTCAGTATGAATGTGTACGAAGCCATTCTGAAAGTCCATTTTGCAGATGCCACAGCGCGTATGTCAAAATGGGCAACGGACGCACTCTGTTCTTATGCCGAAGGCGACATGTTGAAAACATTTTTGATGGGCTTGAAACGCTTCACGAAGTACCCACCTGTTAATGTTAAAAAAGAACGTCGCATCATTGCAGCCACTATGATTGCTGCCAATGAATTTTGTTTTTAATATTATTTATTCTTTGATTTAACATATGACCTAACCAAATTATAGGCTGTTCACGCATGTGGGCAGCCTTTTTTTGTTAAAAAAAAGTAAGTCCCGACATTGAGAACTACATTTGCAGTCCTATTTTTTGACAAAATTCATATCCGAAGATGAAAAAATCGTTTACCCTGAGCTTGAATAAAGGCTTCAATCTGCCCATTACTGAGGGGGTCAAATTTATGCTCATCAGTACTTTGTGTTTTACTTTTATGCAAGGCTTAATCAAATATTTGCC
>JAYTUQ010000066.1:0-2590 GCA_043744455.1 Saprospiraceae bacterium
TATCAGTTCATTCTTTGAATTTTGCGTTAAAATATCTACTCTATTATACTTATTATCGTCCGTTTCTTGATTTGATTCACTTTCAAGAATTTGCTCAATTTTGATAGTATCGAATAAAAGTTCGCTCAAAAAACCTTCAAGAACAACAAAGTTTGCCTTGTTTCTTAAAAGTCGTTTTATTGCCCAATCGAAGCTTATTAATTTTTTGCTCATTTTTCTTTAATTATTTATAGACAAATCTACGATTTTCTTTCCAATACCCACATAAAGGCTTGGAGTGGAAAAGACTTTTACTTTGAAGAATTAAATAGAAAACTTCGTCGAAGTTGTGTGCTTCGACAAGGCTGTACAGAGGTTTTACAGGGCACGAACATAAATTTAGATATTTTTAAAATATCCAATAGCTGTGAGCGAAACATGTAGCTATCGGATATTTTTCAAAATTAATGCTGTCAACTTAGTATATTTATGTTGTTATTAAACACATAGATAGATAGGGGTTTCACATAGAAAACATAGCGTTTGAGTGAAAAGTTATAAAAAACCAGATTGCTATGTGAAAACCCCTATGTTTCCATGTGATAAGGAAACATTGTTCTTTTGCTAAGTTGACGACATCAACTTCAAAAATATCCGATACGGTGTCACCTTAAAAAATGTATTTCAAATTCAACCCACCGAAGTAATTGGCTTTGTTCGGTGCCGGCAAATAGGCATCAGGCAATTGATTGGAAAAAACCATTTGATAATATTGCGTACCTGTCAAGTTAATAATCCCAAAATAAGCATCGAGCCCCCAATGTTCGGCTAATTTTTTTTGAAAACCGAGTTTCGCATTTATCACATCATAAGCGGGCGTTTTGTTCGTATTATCAGACGTGAAATACATCGCATCACGGTGCATGAAAGTCAAATTGCCATATAGACCAGCGTTTGTTCTCACATCCAAACCGATATTGACTGTGAGTGGTGGCACACCAACAACAGTTTTACCACTAAAATCAACTTCATTAATGCCGGTTTTAGCTGAATTTAATTGTTGGAATTTGAAATTTTCATACTTAAAATTAGAATATGCCAAATTCGCAAACGGCTTGATGGTGCTGAAAAAACCTGTTGGCGATTGGTAGGCGGTGTATTTCAACAAAACTTCCAAACCTTTATTGTTTTGCGTACCACCGTTGGCAACATAGGTATAAGAAGTAGCCGTATTTATCGCATTTGGCACAGCGACAACCGTCATTTTGTTAGAAAAAATAGCATTGAACAAAGCCACTTCGAAATTCAATTTATCTTTCAACAAAGAGCCTTTTGTACCAATTTCGTATTGATTGCCAATTTCAGGTTTCAAATTGGTATTCAACGCGCCCGTTACAGGGATGAAAAAGTAAGAACTAACAGGGGCTTTATAGCCTTTGCTGTACGATGCGTAAACCGAAAGTTGTTTATTAAACACCTTATTGACAGCTAAATGAGGCGAAATCATGCCGTCATAAGACGTTTTATACTGAGGGGGTGTCAAACGTGGATTTTTGCTCGGATTATTATTTGTTGCCGAATAGAAACGGTCATTCAATTCAATACCCATCGAACTTGAACCGATACCCGCCGTCAAAGACAAATCGGAAGGCAACGCCAAAGTCCATTCTGTAAACAGTGAAGCTGTTTGAGAAATCGTGTATTGATTGCTACGCAAAGTGCCGATGATGTTGTAACCTGTTAGATTAAAACTGTCTTTCACCATCGGATAACCCAAAGTTTGAGCGTTTTGGCGTTGTGCTTCAACACCTGTCACGCCTGATAAACTCACTTTATCGGTCAAGTCAAATCTTGTTTCAAAAGTTGAGCGCACACCGTAGTTGAGTGGCAATTTGTCCGTCCAACCACCTGCTGAACTCACATTGCTGCTGATGGCAGAGCCGAAGACAGCCGTTGTATTAGAAAAATGCTCGTTGAAACGGTAAATATGGCTCAAACCACCTCTAAAACTGATGACATTCGAGTGGGCATTATTAGCAATGTAAGTAGGGTTGCCCGTATAATCAAATGATTTATATTGAGCAATTGTTAACTCGCCATTGCGTTCGTCGTAGCTGTCGCTATATCCCAAATAGGTACTGATGGATTGCTTATTATTGATTTGAAAATCGCCCATAACATTCACAAAATCCTTGTGCGAAGCTGTGTGGGGCATAAAACCATCGTATTGTTGTTTACCATAATTGACTAAAATAGATGATTTTTCACCGCCGATTGATAGACTCCTTGTGAAGCGACGCAAACCATAACTGCCGAACATCGCTTCTTGACCGATAGACGTTTTGCCTTTTTCCGCTTTCACAGTACCCAAATTGACAACGCCTGCAATCGCTAAACCGTAGAGCGAACCCGCAGGACCTTTTACGATTTCGACGTTGCCGATTGAGCCAAAGTCAATGTCGTCCATCAACGTAATACCTTCAGCATCAGTGATTAAGATATTATTTAAATACACTTTTGAGCCTTGACCATCGAAATTACTGTTTACACCATTCGTACCACGTGCGCCATTGCCATAACCTCTGATATTGAAAGATTGACCCGCAGAGAC
>JAYTUQ010000067.1:0-2586 GCA_043744455.1 Saprospiraceae bacterium
GTCTCTACTTCAAGAAAACACCGAATGAATGTTTTTCAAAACTTAATCAACATCTTTAATAAACAAAAGGTCGCTTTTGAGACTGCCTAAGTTTTTACAAAATGTGATAAATCTAAGGTAAACATCCTGAGGACGAACGCATCATCCATCATTTACCCATTCCTTGAAAATATGTCGAAACAACCGCTTGAACTCAACGACGACTTCATTTTTGGTCTTGATACACTTGAAAAAACGCAGAAAAACTTATTTATTACGGGTCGTGCTGGCACGGGTAAGTCAACATTATTACACCTTTTTAAGAATACGACGCGAAAAAAATGCGTTGTCCTCGCACCCACAGGCGTGGCGGCACTCAATGTGCAAGGGCAAACGATACACTCTTTTTTTGGATTTCCAGCTAAGTTTTTTGGCACTGATGAGATTAAAAAGCGACGTGATACACGTTTGTATAAAAAATTGGAAGTGCTGATTATTGACGAAATTTCGATGGTGCGGGCTGAAATGATTGACCACATTGACCGTTTTTTACGCATCAACCGAGATGACTTCCGACCTTTTGGCGGCGTACAAGTTGTATTTTTTGGGGATTTGTTTCAGTTGCCACCCATCGTCAGTACGCCCGAAGAGCAGCATTTTTTTCAAACTTACTACGAAACGCCTTACTTTTTCTCTGCAAAAGTGTTTAAAGCGACCCCCTCAGTATCTTCATCCTTTGCAATGACAGAGTATGATACGTTTGAGATGGAAATGCTGGAATTGAAAAAAGTGTATCGGCAAGAGGCGCGGCATTTCATTCGGTTGCTCGATGCTGTGCGGTTGGGGACGATTGATTATGACGATTTAGAAGATTTGAATGAGCGTGTTGTACAAAATTTCAAGGAAAAAGACTATTTTATAACGCTTTCTACCCGCAATGCAACCGTTGACGACATCAATAGCCGTGAATTACGCAATTTACCTATTGGGGAATATTCGTATACCGCAGAAATCAATGGCGCATTTGACCCAAAACAATATCCTACTGAGGGGTTGCTGCGACTGAAACTTGGTGCGCAAGTCATGTTTATCAAAAATGACTCTAAACGGGAGTTTGTCAATGGCACAATTGGTAAAGTTGTTACTTTAGAGTCAGATAAAATTGTCGTGCAAGTCGAAGATCGGGAAGGTGCTAAGAAAAACATTGAGGTCGAAAAACAAACTTGGGAAATACTCCGCTATACGCTTGCACCTGATGGTTCGGACATTAAAACGGATATCGTTGGTTCATTTAAACAATATCCTTTGCGCTTGGCTTGGGCGATTACGATACACAAATCGCAAGGCAAAACCTTTGATAAAGTGATTATTGACCTATCAGGTGGTGCTTTTGAGGTCGGTCAGACGTATGTTGCTTTGAGCCGTTGCCGCACGTTGGAAGGCATCGTTTTGAAATCGAAAATACAGCCCCGCGACATAAAAGTAGATGAACGGATTGTGGATTTTTATGAACGGCAGTTTTAGTCCTCAAAAATCAATCACTACTTTCATCTTACCACCCAAACCTTGTTCTATAATACGTGTCAGCGTAGAAAGCCGAATATCACTTGCACCATTTTCGATGCGGCTGATGTATGATTTATTCGTGCCGCATTTCAAAGCCAATTCAGCTTGTGTCATCTTTTGTTTTTCACGTTCGATTTCAATGAGAACGCCAATTTTGAAATTTTCGTAGCCTTTTTCAAATGCCTCTCTTGTGGGCGTGCCTTTAACGCCATATTGTTCGTCGAGGTGTGTATCTAAGGTCTTAATATTTCCCATATTTTTCATCGAAATATTCTTTTTTTATGCGTAATGCACGATTTATTTCTCCTTTTGGTGTTTTTTGGGTCTTTTTAGTGAACCCATTTGCTACAACAACTAAGTTTCCTTTATCAAAAAAACTAAAAATTCGATAGATATTACTGCCAACTTCTACTCTTATTTCAAAAAGACCATCTGTTCCTTCAATATGCTTGAAGTATTTTTGCGGTATATAAGGCTGTTCTCGAATGAGAATCAGTGTCCAGTCAATTTTCGCTTTGACTTCTTTTGTCTGTTCATCATAAAATGAACTAAAATAATTTTTAAAGAAAATGGTTTGCCTGTTCATCGTTTTCTCATTGAATTTTAGTTGTCTGTTTAGACAACAAAATTATAACTAAAATGATAAAAAACAAAATTCTTAACCTTTTTTCTAAGAAACTGTTTTAAAACCTACTTCTCACTGTTTCTCGCTTTGCTCGAAAACCGTACTTTAAAGTTTTTTTTAGAGCGAAGCTGTTTTTTGAACAAAAATCTTTGATTTTTATTCAAAAAACAGCTTCGCCCTGATAGATTTTCTCTCTACACGCTTTTTTTGCGAAGCAAAAAACAGTGAGTAATTGTGTATGTTTTTAGTTTTAAAACAGTTTCTAAGCACCCAAAATGACTTTTTACTGAGGGGGTCGTTTATACCTACTTCGGCTCTGTAAAATCCTTATCCAAATCGTACTTTACAAGGTAAGTCAATATCTCAACACCTTCAATGACTTCTTGACTTTCAACGATGAAAGGATTGGTGATTCT
>JAYTUQ010000068.1:0-10041 GCA_043744455.1 Saprospiraceae bacterium
AACTTCTACTAAATCCATTTTGCATTTGCCGCAAGTTCCTGCATGATCAGTGGCAGGTTCGCAGTGCATTGGACATTCGTACATTGTTTTTGCCGTTGACTTTGTCGCTTTTTTAGTGGTTTTAGATGTCTTCGTTTTTGCGGTCGGCGCAGTTTGCGCGAACGAAACGGTAGCACCAAAAACCAACAAAGCGACTGCCATTACGAGTTTTTTCATAACGAAAGCAATTTTAATGATTAAGAAAAGATTTATTTTTAATGACTATTGCTTTTGTGGCTCAGGCGTAGTGATGCGGCTACGGTCATATTGGCAACATTCTTCCAATCGGTAGTAAGCCTTATCGTCGGCTCTGTAATTTTGATTGTCGTAGCCGATGAGGGCGACGCGCTTCAAAATAGCATCGGCGTTGGTCTTTTTTGAATCATAACTGACAATCAGTTTTAATGCTTCATCATCCCAACTGGCGGATTTCATGCCTTTGAGACCATAACAGACTGTTTCGATTTTCTTTTTGCACATGTTGCAATCGCCATTGACGACGAGTGTATCAGTCACAATAGTTGAAGCCGCCGTTTGTGCGGCTGTTGTTTGGATAGAAAGGAATATAAATACTGCTGTAAAGCAGAGTAGAGACATGAACTTATTCATTGTTTTTTATCATTTTTGAGCTATTTCTTAGCAGTTATGGTATGAAATAGCGCGTTTTATTAAAAGTAGGACGGAATTTATTCCGCCTAAAAAGTGTTAACCTGCGGAATAAATTCCGCATTACTTCATAAAACAATGATGTCTAACAACGATAAACTTGAATAAAATTAAGGAGTTTTCGCCCAAAATACTGAGGGGGTGGTGGACGCGGCAGTGCTTCAGATTGTAGGTTTAATCTGTCAAATGTAGGCATAAACGTTTTTGGAAAAGAAGCCAAAGGCGCAACAGCGAGAAGCTCGATAGTGGGCAATTCCGTTTTCTTTATTTCCAAAAATTTGAGGTCTGCTTTGAAGATTTTTTTGGTTTTTTTTGTACAATCATGGTCATTTTTACCAATTTTTGAACAAGCCTCTTTTTTTATGGCATTTTGGCAGCAAAGTGGTAAATTGTAAAAGCCTTCTGGAAGCGAGATGCTTTCAGAAGGCTTTTTATCACAATTATCATCTAAATCAATAAATGAAATTTTAGTTTCACCAGTACAAAGACAAAAAACAGTATTAACACTTAATCCCATCGTCGAGAACATCACGATAGCGATGAGAAAAGTAATTGTAATATGTTTTATACTGTTTTTCAAGTTTTTATATTTTTAAAGTTTTTAGCATCTGGTATTTAGTCTTTAAAATGGCTAAACACTAAATACAATATCCTAAAAACTTATTTGAACATATTTTTTATTCTATCAAAAAAATCTTTGTCATCTTTTTCGGGTTTGGGCTGAAAATTAGGCATATTTTTCAATTTTTCCAAAAGCGCGCGCTCTTCTTCGTTGAGTTTTTTAGGTGTCCAAATATTTACATGAACAAGTTGATCACCTTTTCTGCCATAACTTTGAATCGAAGGCAAACCCTTACCTTCAAAACGAAAAACCTTACCTGCTGTTGTGCCCGCGGGTATTTTCATACGCACACGCCCGTCGAGCGTCGGTACTTCAATCTGTGTGCCAAGTGCGGCATCTGCAAAGTTGATAAACATCTCACAATGCAAATTCATGCCGTCGCGGTGCAATGTATCGTGTGGAATTTCTTCGATACCGATGTATAAGTCGCCTGGAGGACCACCTTTAGCACCAGCGTTGCCTTTACTGCTCAACTGAAGTTCCATGCCATCAGCGACCCCGCTTGGGATTTGAAGATCAATCGTTTCTTCGCCATATACAGTGCCTTCACCCCGACAATTTGAACAATTTGATGTCACAACCCGCCCTGCACCTTTACACGTTGGGCAGCCCGAAGTGGTTGCCATTTGCCCTAAAAACGTTTGGCGCACTTGACGCACATAACCCGAACCTTTACAAGTTGGACATGCCGAAACGGCATTCGCATCTTTCGCACCACTGCCGTTACAGACGTTGCAACCAATTTGTTTTTTAACTTTTATCTTTTTATTGACGCCATTAGCGATTTCTTCAAGGCTCAAGCGTACTTTTATACGCAAATTAGTGCCACGTTGCCCTTGTGGACGACGACCTCCTTGCCCCCCACCGCCAAAAAATGACTCAAATGGATTGCCTCCCGCTTGACCACCATCGCCAAAAATATCGCCGAAGTTGCTAAAAATATCTTCCATTGTGAAGCCACGACCGCCGCCAGAGCCGCCGCCCATAGAACCATCGAAAGCGGCATGACCCAAACGGTCGTATTTGGCACGCTTGTCTGCATTGCTCAAGACTTCGTAAGCCTCAGCGGCTTCTTTAAATTTATCTTCAGCGGCTTTATCGCCCGGGTTGCGGTCAGGGTGAAACTGCATTGCCTGTTTGCGATAAGCCGATTTAAGGATTGCATCGTCAGCATTTTTTGCAACGCCGAGTATTTCGTAAAAATCTCTTTTAGCCATTGTACCATTCATTGGTCAATCCATTTTTGGTCAGTCATTAAAAGTCAATGGTCATAAATCATTCTTATAAATGACCAATGACTTTTGACAAATGCCTACTAACTTGTGATAAATTGATTAATTTCCAACTACGACTTTTGCGTAGCGGATTATTTTTTCGTTTAATAAATAACCTTTTTCAACCGTATCGACGACTTTACCGACTAAATCGTCCCCAGCAGGAATTTCCGTTATGGCTTCTTGTTTGTCGGGGTCGAAATCTGTACCTTTTGGCGTATCCATTTCCGTCAACCCTTTTGAGCGTACTATTGATTGCAGTTTTTGCCAAACCAAATTGACCCCCTCAGTAAAAATCTCATTTTTGGACGCTCTGTCAAAATCGTCTAAAATAGGCAAAAGGGCTGTCAAAGTGTCACGTGATGCCAATTGAATGGTTTCAATTTTTTCCTTAGCCATTCGGCGACGGTAGTTGTCAAACTCTGCCACTTGACGCAAATATTTGTCTTTCAACTCTTCGATTTGCTTTTTCAAATCGGCATTTTCTTTTGCTAAACCATTGTCACCTAAGGCCTCCGATGTACTTTCAGGTGATTCGCTTGTCTCAATAATCTCTTCTTGCAAAACTTCCTCGTTTTGCAACGCGTCTTTATTTTCCATACTTTTCTTTTTAAACCAGTTGTTTTTCATGGATTTAATTTAAGTCATATTAGTCTTTCAAATTGTTTGCCACTGTATGTTAACTGACATTTTGACATCTCTAGTGCATCCACAATTCAAAAACGGGTACAAATGTAGCTAAAAGCTCTAAAAGTTAGGCATATTGGCTTGCAAACTAATAAAGAGGTTAAAAAACTGATATATACTCAAATTGCTTTTTCATCGTCTGATTTGCCTTATTTATCGGCACAAAACGCATTATATCGAATAGAACCGTACTTTTGTCTAAAATCTTTATTTTAAAAACAATACATTTTTAAATGAATATCAGCATTCCAAATAAATATAAAACGGTCATATTTCACATCTGTTTGTGGGGTATTTGGCTCTATTTACCCTTAGCAAATACGAGCGATGAGGAAATGTATAATAGAGCTATCTTTATGATTTGCCTTATCACATTGACGCATATTCCCTTCTTTATCTTTAATACACAATGGTTGATTCCTGAAATTTTGGAAAAAAAAGGGACGACTACTTATTTTTGGTTGCTTATTTTTTTCATTCTGATTTTTGCTACGTGGCATAGTTTTGTCGGAGATTGGGTTAAGTCATATCAAGGCGTCGTGGATAAGCACCCGCGTAATGTTTTATGGCGTTACATTCCCATTGTTTTTGTGGTAGCTATCAGTACGGGCTATGGTTTGTTCAATTATGTGGTCAAAGAAGAAAGGCTTAAACAGGAAAAACAGCAGGAAAGGCTACAGTCAGAACTGTCGTTTTTGCGTTCTCAAATCAGCCCGCATTTTATTTTTAATATTCTCAACAGCATCGTTTACCTCATCCGTTCAAAATCTGAATTGGCAGAGCCTGTGACGATAAAGTTGTCCGAATTGATGCGTTATATGCTCTATGAATCCGAAAATGCACAAATTCCCTTAGAAAAAGAGTTGAGTTACTTGAAAAATTACATAGAATTGCAGAAAGTACGCTTCGAGGAAGATGTCGAAATTAACTTAAATACTGAGGGGGAGGCAACGACACAACTTATTGAGCCAATGCTCATGATTCCTTTTGTCGAAAATGCCTTCAAACATGGGGTTGGTCTGGTTTTAAATCCAATTATTGATGTTTCCTTGAAAACAACTGAAAAAGAATTGTTTTTTACGGTAAAAAATCAAATTGCACCCGAAACACGCGAGGACAAGGACAGCAGTTCAGGCATTGGACTTAAAAATGTGAATCGGCGTTTGGAATTATTGTATCCTAATGCCCATCATTTAGAGATACAAAATACTGAGGGGTGGTTTATTGTCAATTTACATTTAACTTTTATAAAACAATAAGATGACACTCAAATGCCTTATAGTTGATGACGAAAGCATGGCGCGCAAGTTGTTAGAAGAAAATATAAAGCAATTGCCGTTTTTAGAACTCGTGGCGATGTCTAAAAATCCATTTGAAGCGATGCAAGTGCTTCAAGAACAACATATAGACTTGATGTTTTTAGACATTCAGATGCCGGGCATGTTGGGAACGAAGTTTTTACAAAGCCTACGTGAAAAACCCATGGTTATTTTTGTAACGGCTTATGCCAATTATGCGGTTGAAAGTTACGATTTAGATGTCGTTGACTATCTGATGAAACCCGTCAGTATGGAGCGTTTTACAAAGGCAGCTTATAAGGCGTTGGAAGAAAAACAGAAACTTTTAGCCGTGTCTGTCCCCCCCTCAGTATCTGAACCTGTTTTATCCAAAGAAGAAGAATCAACACCCGATTATTTTTTTGTGAATGTTGAATATTCCCTTGTAAAAATTTCTATAAAAGACATTTCGCACGTAGAAAGTATGAAAGATTATGTCAAAATCTTTCTAATTACGGCAAAAAAGCCCATTTTGACCAAAAGCACTTTGAAAGCCATAGAGGAAAAATTACCCTCAAAAAGTTTTATGCGCGTCCATAAATCCTTTATTGTCAACCTCGACAAAATCGAATCTATTCGCAGCCAAAGCATTACGATTGGTGAAAATCATATACCTGTCAGTGATACGCATTTGGAGGGTTTGATGCTGGTTTTGAACCCCTCGAAATGATATTATAAACCACCAACTTGCCCTTTTCATCGCCACAATTCAGCTATGAGGCAACCAACCTCCCAGTAATAGAATTAACTCATTGAGTTAAAGGACACATTTATTGAAGATGTTTATGTGTTAATATTGTTTTTAATTCATATATCGTTTTACTTTTGTTCAAAGTTAATTGCAGAGACCATTCCATTCCGAAATGTTGGGTTTTCAGCAATGTTATTAACCAAAACTTTATAATAAAACAAAAGCAAAAGATGAAACCAGAAGAAACAATAGCTCAAAAAAGTATTACAAGAACAGAAATTGCTCAATGGTATGGTATTACCGAACGAAGCTTGCGCTATCGTATGCAAAAAGAAAACGTTCACATCTCTAACCGCATTTTAACAGTATGTGATATTCGATTGATTTTAAAAGGTTTAGGACGACCGCGTTTTATGCTATCCGATTTGTATGATTTCTTTTTTGGCAGTTAATGACAGTTACTGCCACTTATTTCAGTTTTATGAGCGAAAAAGTCTATATACTTTTGTGCCAATACTTTAGGAAAGTATTGGTTTCAAAGGAGTGTATTATTTTTAGCTTTTCAATTATTCATCCTAATAAACTTCTTTCTGAAATGAAAAATTTAATTTATTTTTTTACTCTTTGTCCTTTTGTTCTTTTCGCTCAAGAACCAGTTATTGAATGGGCAAAAACTTTTGGGGGCAGCAAAACTGAATTTGCTAACGCCATTGCTGTTACACAGGATAATAAATATTTGGTAGTAGGTCATACTGGGTCTTCTGATGGTGATAGGACAAGTAGTTCACGAGGGTCTTCCGATGTTTGGTTGCTAAAACTTGATGAAAACGGTAGTATTCTTTGGCAAAAATGCTATGGTGGCAGTGGGGGAGAAACTATGCAATGCCTTATCCAAACACTCGATAATGGTTTTATTATGGTCGGTTCGACAGGCTCTGCAGATGGCGATGTGACAGAAAATAAAGGAAGTGCTGATGCTTGGATTATTAAAATTGATAGTGTAGGTACTATTCAATGGCAAAAAACAATAGGGGGTTCAGATATAGAAACAGCAAAGAGTGTTTTCCAAACGAAAAATGGAGACTATATTTTGGGTTTATATTCTAAATCAAACGACAAAGATTTTCCTGTTAATAGTGGGGGTTATGATATGTGGGTTGTAAAATTGAATAATCAAGGTAATATTATATGGAAAAAAAACATAAGTGGTACAAAAGATGATTTCATTTCAGAAATAGTAAACATTGACGATAAAACTTTTGCAATTGCAGGTAAAACAGATTCTGAAGATGGCGATATGTTAGGTGCATGGGGTGATTTTTCTATAAAAATGGATTCATCGAGAAATGTTATATGGAAAAAATCTTTTGGCTATCCTAATGATTCCTTGCGCGGTTTGAAAGAATTTAATGCGATTACAATGAGTAAAAATGATATTGTTTCAGTAGGAATGAAAATTGTGACATTTGCAATTCCTGACCCCGTACCTTATACGTGGGATTTGTTAATAACAAAATCCGATACTTCTGGTAATCGTAAATGGTCTAAATTATTTGGAGGTTCTCGAACTGAAGCAGCGACAAGTGTAAAATCATTTCCAAATGGGGATTTAATCATCGTTGGATTTGCACAATCGAATGATGGCGATGTACACGATAATCATGGAGACATAGATTTTTGGGTATTGAGATTGGACAGCTTAGGTAATCTTAAAAATGCGAATTGTTACGGCGGGTCAAAAGAAGATCAAGCATATTATAGTGTGATTGATAAAAAGGGAAATATTATAGTTATTGGGTTCTCATGGTCTTCCAATGGAACGTTTTCACAGAATAAAGGATTAACAGATTGGGCGATTATTAAGTTAAACTATGGTACGACGAATACGAAAGAATTTGTAGATGAAGCATTTATTACCGAATATCCCAATCCTGTTGTAGATAAATTAACTATACAGATTTCGTCAAAAACATCTCCTAATTTATATATATATGATATTACAGGCAAACTTGTATATCATTTAGATAATTTACAACCTAAGACAACTATTGATATGGCTATGTTTCCAAAAGGGTTTTATCTTTTAACCTACCAAATAGATAATCAATATATAAGTAAAAAAATAGTCAAAATGTAAAATTATTTTATAACAATCAAAATCAACGATTATGTACTCAAAATTCCTTCAATCATTTTTTATCTGCGTTAATTGTTTTTTGTTTGCAATTGTAGTTAATTGCTCTCCAACTGTGCAATCTTTGGGTACACTTCATTCGTTGAGTTTATGGGCGGTTTTTTTTGCTTTATAAAAAATCTGATAACAGAATTTATTAATCGTTTTTGTGTTTTTGTCTTATGGAATCTATTATAAATATATCTAAGAAAGAAAAGATTTATATTGACCTTTGGTATTGATACCGCATCTTGTTTCAAATTTTTATTTTATCAAATTGTTTAACTTACCCTTTTCATCGCCACAATCGCCTTAGTTGTCGGCTTCTAAAAATAATTGTAGAAAGCACACTTACCTTTGTATCATCAAAAATGAATAAAAAAAGTAAAAATAAATATTTTAGAGAGTTATAGTTTTCATACATTCTTGTTGGACGAGGGCACATTCATTTGATGCTCTCGTTTTTTTTAAATAAATTCATCTGTTTAAAATGGTTAAAAAGTGTAGCTTTGTAGTTGAAAACCCTAATTTTGAACTCAATCGTCCTCATCTATGTCAATATACAGACGAGATACTATGGAGCTAAACCTCATCGCGCTTTTACAGAGCGGTGAAAATGATGGGTATGAAACACTGTATGACAATTATGCGCCTATGCTTTTTGGTATCATCTGTCGCATTGTTGGGAATAATGAAGATGCAGAAAACTTGTTACAAGATTGTTTTATCAAAATTTGGCGAAATATTCAGCAATATGATGCGACAAAAGGTCGTTTCGCAACTTGGTTAATCAATATAGCCCGAAATACAGCGATTGATTTTACCCGTTCAAAAGTTTACATTCATCGGTTTAAAAACCAAACTGTGGAAAATATCGTAAGTTATAAACAAGAGTTAACCACAGCATTGCATACTGATGCCATCGGATTGAGACAAATAGTAGTGAATACATTGACACCCCAATGCCGCGAAGTCATTGTATGGATGTATTTTGAAGGCTATACTCAACAAGAAATTTCTGACATGTTTAATATACCTCTCGGAACTGTTAAAACCCGAGCAAGAATGGGTTTAATATCTTTAAGAACTTATTTTGAACATTCGTAAGACAAATTACTATTAAAATAATACATTAAATTGAATAATTCACAAGACCTATCACTTTTAGGATTAACACAACACCTAACGGATGAGTATGGTAATCCACCTACTCCTTTCGAGGTTAGTAAAACCGAAGCAGCTTTGTTGACCTATGCAGAGTTACATGCTGTACCGCCCCCCCTCAGTATGCGTGACCGTATTTTAGAAAATATAAATAAAATTAAAGTTTTAGAAGATAACTGTCAGCCTTTTACACTGGATAATTTACCTATATTAACACCCGAGGCCAATTGGCTTGATTGGGAAGCGGCTGTAAAAGGCATTGAACCTACTGGAGATTTTGAAGACATATGTATGCACCTTTTGGAAAACACGAATATCCGCGAGTTAAACCTTGTTTGGGTCAAACAGGAAGTGCCCGAAGAGGTGCATCACGATGTTTTAGAGAGTTTTATACTGCTCGAAGGGAGTTGTGAGTGTCATATTTTTGACGAAAAAGACGGTAAACGTGTCGTAAAAATGCGTCAAGGTGACTATATTTCCTTCAAAATTGGTGAAGTTCATGACATTCAGATTACTTCAGCCGTACCAGCCAAAGCCATTTTACAGTGGTTGAAAGTTGCGGCATAATAAAAAATAGTAAAAAAAAGAAAGGGGCACAGAGTGAAAAATTCGCTCCGTGCCCCTTTACTTTTTCGTTCTACTTTTTCAGAAAATTAGACTTTACGGCTTAAAACCTCGTCAATTAAGCCATAAGTTTTAGCTTCTTCGCCACTCATCCAGTTGTCACGTTCACAATCTTTTTCAATTGTCTCATACGATTGACCTGTGTGATGAACCAGAACATCATAAAGGCTTTTTTGCATTTTTTTAATCAATTTGTAGTTGATTTCAATGTCTGTTACTTGTCCACGCGTTCCGCCGAGGGGTTGGTGAATCATGATATGGCTGTGCGTTAAGCAAGAGCGTTTGCCTTTTTCACCTGCTGCTAATAATACTGCACCCATCGAAGCTGCTAAACCCGTACAAATTGTCGCCACATCAGGCGCAACATATTGCATGGTGTCATAAATGCCCAAACCGTCAATAACAGAGCCACCCGGTGAGTTAATGAACATTTGTACATCACGTTTAGGGTCTGTACTTTCCAAAAAAAGTAGTTGTGCTTGGATAACATTTGCCACATAATCGTCAATAGGTACGCCCATAAAAATAATTCTATCCATCATCAAACGGCTAAAAACGTCCATTTGAGCAACATTCAATTGACGTTCTTCAATGACGGCTGGTGTAAATGCTGTGACATCAGGCACGCTAATCATACCTTTTTGAGCATATCTGTCAAGGTGCATCGAACTCATGCCCAAATGCTTGACAGCGTATTTTTTAAATTCATCTTTAGGAATCATTGTATCTTCTTTTTTAAATGTGTTTTTGAAAAATGCATTTTT
>JAYTUQ010000069.1:0-10018 GCA_043744455.1 Saprospiraceae bacterium
TGACATAATGACTAATGACATAATGACTAATGACATAATGACTAATGACATAATGACTAATGACATAATGACTAATGACATAATGACTAATGACTAATGACATAATGACTAATGACATAATGACTAATGACTAACGATTTTAACCAAATAAAATGGATATTAAAAAAAACGAACTTGATTTTGCGAATACGCAAATAGCCTTTTCTCATAAATCAGATAAGGAACTGAAAAAAACGGCATGGCTTTTCAACATGATGAGTAAGCCTTTGCTTGTGAATTTGGGTTCAAAATTGGCAATGAAATCTGTCCATTGGGGTTTGCCTTTTGCCGAAACAGTGATAAGAAAGACGATTTTTGAGCAATTTTGTGGTGGCACGACCCTCCTCGATGCTTCTCCCGCCATGGAACATTTGGCGCATTATGGGACAAAAACAATACTTGACTATGGGGTGGAAGGCAAAGAAAGTGAAGAAGATTTTAACCGTACGATGGTCGAAAACTTGAATACACTTGACTTTGCATCACGTACACAAAATATACCTTTCATCAGTGTCAAAATTACAGGCATTGCTCGGTTCGATTTGTTGGCGCGGATTCAGCAAAATGCACCTTTGACGCATGATGAACAAAATGAATACTTTACGGCTTCAAAACGGCTCGATGCTATTTGTCATGCAGGGCGTGAGAAAGGGGTTTCGGTACTCATTGATGCGGAAGAGTCTTGGATTCAAGATACCATAGACCGTATGGCGAATATGATGATGGCTCGTTATAACAAAGATAAAGCGGTGGTTTTCAATACTTTCCAAATGTATCGGCACGACCGTTTGGCATTTTTGAAAGAATCGCAAGCCTTATCAAAGGATAAAAACTTTATTCTCGGCGCAAAATTGGTGCGGGGTGCTTATATGCACAAAGAACGCACGCGGGCAGAGGAAATGGGCTATTCGACCCCCATCAATCCTGATAAGGTCGCAACCGATAAAATGTATAACGATGCCTTAGTCTATTGCGTTCAAAACCATGAGCAAATTGCTGTTATGAACGCGACGCACAATGCACAAAGTTCAATTTTGCTTGCAGATTTGATGGAAGAAATGGGTATTGCGCACAATCATCCACATTTTTGGTTTTGTCAATTGTATGGGATGAGCGATAATATTACGTTCAATTTGGCAGCGGCTGGATACAATGTAGCGAAATATATGGTCTATGGTGCAGTTAAAGAGGTTGTACCTTATTTGGTTAGACGTGCAGAAGAAAATACATCTGTTACAGGCGATGTGGGCAGAGAATTGGGGTTGGTGCATCAAGAGTTGAAGCGGCGGGGGTTGGAATGACCCCCCTCAGTAAAATCTGTTATTTTCAATTTATTATACATTAAAAAATTAAAAATTTGATAGAAACAATACAAATATACTGAGGGGTATGATTTTTGTAAAAACTTAAAACGCTACAAAAAAAAGGAGTCGTGAAAAACAGCACTACTCCTTTTTTTATGGGGTCAAAAAAAACCAATTACAAATAAAATGTTAATGTAGGCGTTTTAGGATATAAAAATAAACCCTAACACATAGGGGTTTGACAAAAAGATTTAGTTTTGTCAATACTTGAAAAACGATTTTTCCAACTTTCGATATTTCTTGAATAAATATCTTGATAAAACTACAGGCAATGAAAAGAATATTGATACTCATCCTTACCCTTCTGCCCCTTTTTGCATTTTCTCAACAACAAACTTACTTTAAAAAATCTATTGACCCACGCCTTTATGCCGCCTATGATAAGGCTTTTGTAGATGATGTGTCTAAAAACGATACATTTTTGTTGAAACGATGGACTTTTTATCTTGACCATGCTTTTTTTATTTCTGAATCATCTCTTAGCAAAACAGAAAAGGAGGAGAAGTACCCCTCCGTCGTAATTGCTGATTTACAAAATATTAATATTTTGAAATTAGAGCAAGAGCAACAGCTTGTACGAGACTATAATTCTGAAAAGATTTATAAAATCAAAGGAACGAATAAGTATTTGGTGTACTATTCAGGTCGGGATTTCATCCAAAAGTTGAATGAATATTTATCAAAAGACAATGGTTTGAGAAAATAAAGCATGTATATAGTATGTAGGAAAAACCTAAAAACTGATAAAATTGAATGTGTCTATATCATAACCAATCTAAGGACGTGAATACTAAAAAAATCATTTGGGCATTGGTGCTGTTAAGCGGGGTTTTTGCAACGCCTATAACGGCACAAATCATTATGCGTAATGCCACTGTAAACACAAATACATGTGGTGCAAACTTTTTTGACAGTGGTGGTAGTGGCACAGGCTATAATGCCAATGAAAATTTTACCATAACAATTTGCTCAGACAATCCAAGCCGAAAGAATATTTCACTTGGTTTTGACCTCCTCGATGTCAAAGCTGGGGATGAATTATGCTTTTTTGATGGCAACACCACGGCAGCACCGTCATTAGGCTGTGCGTCAGATTTTGGTCAGTCAAGTGCTATTGTCGAAACCACGGCACGTAATGGCAGCGGCTGTATGACCATTACCTTTCGCTCTAATGGGACGAATCAAGGAAATGGGTGGTTGGCTCGGGTTTTATGCATTCCTTCTTGTCAAACTGTAAAAACTAAGATTGAGTCTACAACTCCTGCTATCGTTCCTGCTGATACAGGTTGGATAGATGCTTGTGCAAATGTGACCCGAGTAGCATTCAAGGGAAAGGGTATTTATGATTTAAATGATATTGCTTATCACCAATCCGATACTTTAAGTAAGTTTGAATGGAATTTTGGCGATGGTACGCCAGTCGCTTATGGTCCGCAGGTTAACCATATTTTTACACAATCAGGTGGATTTATTGTAAAATTGACTGTTACAGATACGGTTGGTTGTCAAAACATTAACTATGTTAAACAACGTGTTAGAATTGCGCCCAAACCTCAATTCAGCCTCGGCTCTCTTGTAAGCCAAATTTGTGCGGGGCAAGAAATCAGACTGAGGGGGCAATCACAAAGGATTGATACCACTTATCAAGTATCTACAACGACAAAAACAGATAGCTTCCAGTTGGGTCAAGTCCGCTCTGAACAGCTTTTTATTCCTGATGATGGCACAAAAGAATATAAAACGAGTGTCTATTTTACGGATTTTGCGTCAGGGCAAACGCTGACTAATATCAATGATTTTAAGCGTATTTTTGTAAATATGGAGCACTCTTATGCCAGAGATTTAGAAATTAAATTGATATGTCCAAGTCGCCAACAAGTTATTTTGCATAAATATGACGTCGCCACACGTAATCGAAATCGTATAAATATTGGTGTTCCAAATACAAATGATGGAAGTGGCGCGAACGTGAGTAATCCCACTTTCAACCCGCCTGGTACTGGTCTTGAATATTCATGGACGCCCCTCGGGACACGTACTTGGCGCTCATACACGACTCCTGCAACATTTAATCTACCCGCCGGTAATTATGCCACAGACGACCCCCTCAGTAATTTAATCGGTTGCCCACTCAATGGCGAGTGGTCTATTGTTGTCAAAGACCAATTTCCACAAGACAACGGTTGGATTTTTTATTGGGGTATTGATTTTCAAAAAAGCCTGTATCCAAATATCGAGACATTTAAGCCACAAATAGTCACTCATACATGGTTAAACAACCCAACTATTACATCTTTTATGATGGACTCGATTGTTGCACGTCCTCGCAATGCGGGTATTGCCAGTTATATTTATCAAGTAAAAGATAACTTTAACTGTGTTTGGGACACTTCGGTCAATGTCAAAGTTTTACCTCTCACCAATGCACGTTGTGCCACATGCGATTTGAATTTTCCAGAAATAACTGATACGACGGTTTGTTCGTCAGAAGTGAATGGCACTGTATTGAATAAAACATCGCTCAATCGCGTCAATAATTCAGTCCCTTTTGATGCATTCCCTTATGCGCTATTAGATGGTTCAACAGCTACTCTTTTGAATCCTTATGCCTCAACGATATTGATTCAAAATATTTTTGTGCCCACTTTGACTGATCCAATGACTCAAATCGACTCTGTATGTATGGATGTGAATTCAAGTGTCGCCGATGATTATGTCGTCCAACTCAAAGCACCTTCTGGTCAATCTATACTTTTAAAACCTGACCGCGTGGGTGGTGTGCAAAAACCCATACGCGCGCTCTGCTTTACGCCAACGGCAACCCGAGCAATTGAAACAGCAATTTCACCTTTAACGGGCAATTATCAGCCCGTCGGTGGTAGTACGACTTGGAATACACTGAGGGGTGCTACAGTGAATGGGAATTGGCAATTGCTTTCGTCAGTTGCTCGCGGGGGGCATGTTGATACATTAACACATTGGTCTTTGACGTTCAAAAGTGGTAATGCCTTGAAATATACATGGACACCTGCAAACGGTTTATCGTGTACAGATTGTGCCACGCCGACAGCGAAACCCGCAACGACCACTCAGTATGTCGTCTCCATCGTAGATAGTATGAACTGCACACATAAAGATACAATGCGGTTAACGGTTATTGACAGTTTGGCTGCTCCTGCCCTTTCGGTTGGCAACCTCACCTTTTCTTGGATTCAGTTTACATGGGGTGCTATTGCCGGCGCAACGGGTTATGAAGTCAGTATTGATAGCGGTCGAACATGGATTCCATCGAATGGCAATTTAGTGCATACAGTCAATGGTTTACGCGTCCTTCAAACGGTTACTTTGATGGTACGTGGCAAGGGTGGTGCTTGCGGTTCGCGCATTGCTCGACTGTCAGAAACGACCATGGATTGTATTGCAACAATTGGACGAGGAGCTAATAGACGGATTGTGGTTGACTCCATTCTTTGCAACGGTGGCACAAGCCCTTTCGTAAATTTTGCATTTGCCAACGGCGTTCAACCTTTGACCTACAAAATTGACACTATTTCACAGCTACTCAATGCTGTTTTTATCAATAAAATAAAAGCAGGACGACATACAGCCGTTGTCATTGATGGCGAAGGTTGTACAGATACGCTTGTTTTTTATCTCGGTCAACCTTCACCGCTTGTTCTTCAAAAAACGATTGATTCCGTAAAATGCAATAATACAGCTACTGGAAAAATTACGGCAGTGGCTTCAGGCGGCACGACACCATATATCTATACCTTAAATTTCAGCTCAATTGGGCGCAATCCAGGCGTTTTCGACAGCTTGACGGCGGGCACATACACCATTGAAATTGAAGATAGTAACCGTTGTCGCATACGAGATTCCGCAAAGATTTTCCAACCTACCCCCCTCAGTATGAACTTGATAAAACAAGATGTGCGCTGTTTTGGGAATACAAATGGTACAATCCGCGCTTTAGTTTCGGGGGGCAGTGCACCTTATACGTTTAGGTGGAGTAATGGCAATACGACAGATGTGGTGACTAACCTCGCTATTGGGACATATAGAATTACGCTAACCGACAAAAATGGTTGTTCAAAAATAGACTCCGCTACTGTATCTGCACCCGCCAAAATCGTCATTACGACATTGCAAGACTCCGTCAAATGTTTCGGCGATGCCAACGGGCGGGCACGGGCACGGGTCACAGGAGGTATTACGCCTTATATTTTTAATTGGAATAATACGCAATTTGACAGCATCGCAACGGGCTTACGAGTTGGTATTCAACGCATTACGGTCACTGATGGCATCGGATGTAGCGATACAGCGAGCATTGTTGTGCTACAACCCAACGCTATTAAATATGATTCCCTCATCAGCGTTCCCGCTACTTGTAACAATCAAGCCACAGGTGCAGCACGTGTAGTGGTCAGCGGAGGTACTCAACCGTATCGTTACACATGGCTACCCAATGGTGCAACGACGGCTTCGATTTCTAATCTGCAAGCAGCAACATATACGGTTACAGTTAGAGACAATAATAATTGTACAAAAACAGATTCTATCATTGTTGGCTCAAGCCCGCCATTGGTGATTCAAAGATTTGACTTTTCACAACTCAAATGTAGCGGCGACGGCACTGGTGTTATTATGGTCAGAGCTACAGGCGGCACAGGTACTTACAGCTATCGTTGGAGTACCACGCCTGCACAAACCTCTGATACAGCTAAAAACCTACAAGCGGGTCGTTATTTCGTGACCGTAACAGACCAAAATAACTGTACAGTTTCAAAGGATACAACACTTACGGAACCGCCTGCACTCAATGCCACCATTTCGCAGTTTAAAAATATAAAATGTAAAGGTGATGCTAATGGCACAGCGACCCCCTCAGTATTAGGCGGTACACCATTCATTGGAAACTTCAGATACATTTATAAATGGAATGACCCTCTGCAACAAGATGTGGTAACAGCTGTCAATCTTCCCGTTGGCACTTACACGGTCAGCGTAACCGATGCAAATGGCTGTATGGATACTGCGAATGTCACTATTTCAGAACCTGCCACCGCCGTTCAAGCATTCCCAATACAAACAAAATTATCTTGTTATAATAGTAATACTGGTGAGGCGCGCGTAAATGCGACTGGTGGTGCGGGCAATTACTCTTATAAATGGAGTAATTTGCAAAATACACAGATTATTACGGCACTTTCAAGGCAATTCTATACCGTTACAGTCACAGATATTAACGGCTGTCGCGCGATTGATTCCTTAGCGATTCAGACATATGATTCGATTGCAGCCAATATAACAGTCACACAACCACGCTGTTATAACACTCTTACAGGCAGTTTAGAATTAACGTCTGTCAATGGGGGTGCAGGCAATAATAATGTCAACAATTATTTTTACCGTTGGAATTCAAGTCCCGCACAAACAACAGCCCGAGCTACGGCACTTTTAGGCGGTAGGTCTTTCTCCGTAACTGTCACCGATACTGAGGGGTGCACCAACACCTTTTCCAAATATTTGGGACAACCTAGTCCTATTTTGTTTTCAGCGTCTTCCAAACCTGTGAGTTGTTTTGGTGGCTCTGATGGTCAAGCGCTCATTGTAGCCAGGGGTTCCAATAACGCGTTTACTTATTTGTGGAACGATGCGGGGAAACAAACCACGCCAAAAGCGACACAACTGCGTGCAGGACGTTATAATGTAACTGCTACAGACTCAACGGGTTGTCAACGCGACACGGTTGTTGATGTGTCACAACCATCCCGTTTGAAAATTGATACAAAAACCATTACAGATAATAAATGTGTGGGCGATACGTTGGGGAAAATCATCATATCTGTGGCGGGTGGCATTCCAAAATACAACATATTATGGTCGAATGGCGATACGTCAAATACGATAAAAAGTATTCGTTCAGGTGTATATATCGTTACCATTTCAGATGCCAATGGTTGTAAATTGTTCGATACCCTCATCGTCAAATCCCCACCAGTTTTGGAAGCAGATATTTCTATGACACCTGTTAAATGTTTTGGCGACCGCAACGGAAGCATCACCATTGACGCTTTTGGCGGAACGCAACCTTTTTATTACAGTCTCAATGGCAAAGATTTCAACGGCATCAGCCAAATTGTGGGTGTAAAAGCAGGTAATTTTGATGTGTATGTCAAAGATGCCAATAATTGTATTTGGTTTGATAATGTAACTGTTACGACGCCGCTACGATTTACAGTGGAGGCTTCTCCTGATGTTACCATTAATTTGGGCGATAAAACACAACTTTTTGCCAATCCAATGAATAATCGAGGGCAAGTAACCTTAACTTGGAAACAACCTTATGACAGTACATTGAGTTGTCTGAAGTGCCCAAACCCTATTGCCTACCCGATGTCCTCCCTTCTCTATGTGGTCAATGCCGTGGATACAGTGGGTTGCCGCGCTGCAGACAGTGTTAAAGTGACTGTTGTGAAGCCACGTAGTGTCATTGTTCCGACTGGTTTCACACCCAATGAAGATCAAATCAACGATAAATTAATCGTTCATGGCAGAACTGGGACTATTATTAAGGCTTTTCGCATTTATGACCGTTGGGGTGAATTGCTGTATGAAGCATCTGACTTTAAAATAAATAATGAAAACGCAGGCTGGGATGGCAAATTCAGAGGTAAGGATATGAATACAGGTAAATATGTGTGGTACGTCGAGGCGCAATATATTGATGGTGCAATCGAAGTTTTCAAGGGACATACGACCCTTTTACGATGATAGAAAAGACAACCACATGAAGGAAATTTTTAAAATTTCCTTCATGTGTGTTAATCACCATTCATTTTCCCCCCCTCAGTATTTTTGAAAAAATCTTCTATTTCCAATTCCGATAATACACAACTTAATGAATAAAAAGACCTACAACGCATTTTTAATATTGTTCATCATAGCTGTTTCGACTTTGCAAACAAAGGCGCAAGACCCTTTTTTCGCCCAATATTATGCATCACCCCTGCAACTCAATCCTGCAATGATGGGCGTTTTTCAAGGACAATGGCGCATGAATGCCAATTATAGGCAACAATGGGGCGGCATTTTTTCAGAAGTACCCATTCAAACGATTCACGCCTCATTCGATTATCGCATCAGGGTAGTTGACGAAGATTATATAGCCTTTGGTATCAATGCCATACAAGATGAATCAGGAGCTTATTCCAAACTCAAATCCACACGCGGCAATTTAGGGATATCGTATATGAAACAACTATCAGGCAATCGATATCGCTCTGCTGACCAATATTTAGTTGCAGGTATTCAAGTTGGTCCAGGACAATTCCGTACAGGTTTAGATGGGCTGTGGTTTGATAGACAATACGATAGTTCAACATTTAACTACAATACTAATTTAGCTTCAGGAGAGGTGGGTGTTCAATCCAATATGTATTTAGATTATACGGCAGGTTTGATGTGGTACATGGTTTCTGAGGATAACAAAAGCTTTTATGTTGGTGCAAGTGCCCACCATTTGTCCAATCCAAATATCTCATTTTTTGGCAATAAATCAGAGTCTTTACGCCGCCGATTCAATGTAAACATGGGTGGTGAAATACCTTTGAACGAGGAGTTGAGCATCCTCCCTTCCATGATGGCAACCGTTCAAGGACCTTCTATGATGAGTCAATTTGGTACTAATTTCCGTTATTCCAACAATGATTGGGAAGAAGTGGCAATCCGCGTCGGTGGAGCTTATCGCCTATCAAACAAATATAAGGGTATCGGGGGCGATGCCTTTACCATTACAGGTATGTTAGAATTGAATGGTTGGATATTGGGCGCAAGCTATGATATTCATACTTCAACCATCTTAAAACCCACAAATGGACGCGGCGCCTGGGAATTGTCCTTGATTTATGTCTCACCGGAGCGTTTTCCTGTGAAGACAAGTTGTCCGAAATTCTAATTGTACCCCCCTCAGTATAACGACCAAAAGAAACATGAATCATCTCGAATTTCATAACAACGAAATCCGGGATTTTTTTATTTAAAAATATAACAAATCCGTTAGGATTGACACATTTGTATATTCAATATAGTCTACCATTTTCCATGAATCCGTTAGGTTTTGGCAGTGAATTTAAAATGTTGTAAAATTAAGGATGGTTCATGTTTTTTATATATTTCCCCTCCCTCAGTAAATAAAGGGATTTTTGAACTTTTTGACCTAAATGGCAAGGTTTTAGGACACGAAAAGTTTGATGATAACCGTTTTGAATTTTATCGGAAAGATTTAACTACAGGTGTTTTATCTTCAAAATCATGACGGCTAATGGTTGGTTAGTAGGCAATGGAAAAATAGTGGTTCAATAACAAAAAGTAGTGCTCAACTTTCATAACTTATTTATTTGCACTACGTTAGTAATGATGAATATTTTAATAATGAATGATGAATGATGAATATTCATCATTCATCATTCATCATTCATTATTAAAATATTCATCATTCATCATTAAAATATTGGCTCTTTGACAATTTTAGCGGTAATTTTGTAAAATGGAAAAAGAGCTATATGAACAAATGATAAATCTCCTTCATCTAAAAGTAGATAGATTAG
>JAYTUQ010000070.1:0-9821 GCA_043744455.1 Saprospiraceae bacterium
TGTCGCTGTGGATATAATCGAATTCTGCTTGATGCAATTTTTTGTGTTTTTGAGGTACTTCATACATAAAATACCAAAAAATCAACCAAATAAGACCGACAGCACCCGTTATGACAAAAGCCATACGCCAGCCATAAGCATCGGCAATATAAGGCACAGACAGCGGCGCAAGAATAGCTCCGATGTTTGTGCCTGAATTGAAAATCCCCGTTGCTAAAGCACGTTCTTTTTTAGGAAACCATTCAGCAGTGGTTTTGATAGCTGCAGGAAAGTTGCCTGATTCACTGATACCCAAAGCACCCCTTGCGACAAAAAAGCCCACTGTGCTATTCACCAACGCATGTCCCATAGCGGCTAAACTCCACGCAAATAAGGATAGTGCATAACCCAATTTAGTACCCAGCGCGTCAATCAATCGCCCTGCGCCCATCATGCCTATCGCATAAGCCAACTGAAACGCCACGGTGATATTGGCATAGTCTGTTTTAGACCATTGAAATTCAGTGTCCAAATACTCCTTCACAAGACCGATGACGGCTCTGTCAAGGTAATTGATAGTCGTCGCAAAAAAAAGTAAACCGCAGATAGTCCAACGATACTTGCCTATTTGTTCGTTCATTGTTTAGTTGAGTTTTTCTAAATTCATAAAATTGTGTTCTTTTACCCCCTCCCGATATTCTCGGGATGTTCCATCAGTATTTTTACTATTTAATAGTCTGAATCAATGCCAAAACCTCGCGAGTTGTCGCTTCAATACCCGCATAATCCTTGTCTTCCATACGTTTTTTACTCACCAAATTGCTGCCCATACCGACTGCTTTCACGCCTGCAGTAAACCAACTACTGATACTTTCATGCGTTGTGTCAACACCACCTGTTACCATAAAAGACAAATTCGGGAAAATAGCTTTGATGCCACTCACAAATTTAGGCCCGAGCATGTCACCAGGGAATAGCTTGATGAATGTGATGCCCGCATTCTCTGCCGCAATGATTTCTGAAGGCGTCATACAACCGGGTCCGTAAAGAATACCATTGGCAACAGCATATTCAGCGACTTCTAATACAAAACCTGGACTGACCAAAAAATCAGCTCCCGCTGTTCTATAACTTTTTGCTTGCGCTAAATTTTTAATTGTCCCAATACCTAAGAGCATATCAGGCATTTCTGCATTCCGTACTTCGACCAATTTATGAAAATTTTTCAAAGCCGCTTCGCCACGATTGGTATATTCTACGGCTTTGATGCCTGCACGATATATCGCTCTCAAAATTTCAACACTGACTGTTTCGTCAGCATTGAAGTACAAAGGCAAAACGCCTTGATTGATAATACCTTCGGTTACTTTTTTTATATTACTCATTACTTTTTTTATTTTTTCTAACACGAATTTCACTCATTACACGAATTAATCGAATGTTTTTTTAATTCTTTAATCCGTGAAATTCGTGTTAGTCGTGTTAGTCAATTTAGATTTTTACTTTAATCACTAATTTTTTGACTTCGCCTTCTGCAATCATCGGTGCATGGACATCTTCTGGAAAAAAGATGGCGAATTGTCCATTTGTCAACTGAAAAAACATATCAGGTGCATCGTTGTAAAATTGCACATCTTTTTCAGGATTGTAGTCACCTTTAGGCGAAATACATTTTTCGCGTGGTTTCCATCCCATTGTTTCCAACCCATTGATGCACAATTGAATATCAATGTGTTGGTTATGACATTCAAACTTTGCGGTTGATTGCTCCGCAGTCATGCCCGTTTTGTTTGAGTAAATGGCTTTCAAGTTGCTGCCATCAATCTCAAACCGTCCCTCAGCATTGTCCAAATCCGTTGCGTTGATATAAGCAAAAGCCTTTTCAAACAAAGGATGTAAACTGAAGTATTTTGAGGCGTTTTGTATTGTATCTACAATCATTTTTAGATGATTTTTTTAATTAAAAACACAGCTTTTGGAAAGTTTAAAACTTTCCAAAAGCTATTTTAGATCCCCTCAGTATTTTACCGCTGCACCCGTCCGCTACCGTCACCTTTCACCAATTGCATGACTTCATCAACGGTCACATGGTTAAAGTCACCCGGAATTGTGTGTTTCAAGGCACTGGCAGCCACGCCAAATTCAGCGGCATCAGGCATCGTTTTACCCGTCACCAAGCCATAAATGAAGCCACTTGCGAAGCTGTCACCACTGCCTACACGGTCAATGATGCGCACTTCATAATGCTTAGTATGGTAGAATTCACTGCCGTCATATACCAAGGCACTCCAACCATTGTCAGAAGCACTATGGCTTTCACGCAATGTCGAAGCGATGTATTTGAAGCCAAATTTTTCCTTCATTTGTTTGAAAACGCTTTTGTAACCGTCAAGATTTAATTCGCCTTTTTCAATATCTGTGCCTTCAGATTTGAAGCCCAAAGTCGTTTCAGCATCTTCTTCATTGCCGATACACACGTCCACGTATTGGCAAAGCCCCGTCATCACTTGTTGCGCTTTAGCTTTGCTCCACAATTTTTTGCGATAATTTAAGTCAATACTTGTTGTGATGCCTTTCGCTTTTGCCGCTTTCAAAGCTGCCAAAGTCAAAGCCGCCGCTTTATCGCTCAATGCAGGCGTAATACCTGTTGTGTGAAACCAATCTGCGCCTTCAAAAATCGCATCCCAATCAAATTCTGAAGCATCCACATCAGCAATCGCAGCACCTGCACGGTCATATATAACTTTACTGGCACGCATTGCCGCACCTGTTTCTAAAAAATAAATACCGATACGATTACCACCACGTGCAATGAATTCTGTATCAACGCCATAACGACGCAAATGATTGATAGCCGATTGACCGAGTGCATCTTTAGGCACTTTGGTTACAAATACACCTTGCTCACCATAATTACAAATAGCAGCTGCCACATTTGCTTCACCACCACCATAAGTGACATCAAAACTGTTGGACTGCTCAAAGCGTTTGTAGTCGGGCGTAGATAGACGCATCATAATCTCGCCAAGTGTTACTACTCTTTTCTTACTCATTTTAATTAATTGATTTTATTATAAAATTGCAAAATACTCTTGTTATCAGGAAGTGAAAATTTGAAATACCTCCTATTTTAGTAGACCAAAACGACCTATTCATCACTTTTTAAATGGATATTTTGAAAAAATATGTTTAGCTTTGGATAAAATTTAGCATTTACTCTTTTAGTTTTGTCATTTAAAAAAGATAGAAATCATGTTTGAAAACCAATTCGAGACCGAGGTAACGGAATTTGAATTTAATTCTTTCCATCGTATGCCAAGCAAAAATCATAGTATGCTTCAAACACGTATTGCAGGTTTAATTGATACTAAATATCGTAAAGAATACTCCGCTTTAAGCGCAGTTGAGTTAGATTTGCCATCTGGTAAGGCTATTCCAGATGTTGCAATCTATCCAAAATTGAGCTTTGTTTGGGATGATGATGTTATCCGAATGACAACACCACCCATAATCGCTATCGAAATCTTATCGCCAAAACAAGCTATAACCGACCTGACGGATAAAAATAACCAAATATATTTCCCTGCGGGTGTAAAATCGGTTTGGATTATCATTCCGTCACTTGAAACCATCTATATAATTCCTACCGAAGGCAAAAAGAAGATTTATACTGAGGGGGTGTTTAAAGACCCCGCAACGGGTATTGAACTTTCTATTGAAGATATTTTTGCAGATTGAGTTCACATTATTCAATATGTTCAGATAATTTTCATATTTAAAAGTTAAAATAGTTCTTCGCATTATAGTAACAAATATCTTGCACCAACTTGCCCAACCATGCTGTATCATTTGGCAATTCGCCATTTTCAACGTCTTCACCAAAGATATTGCACAACAAACGGCGGAAATATTCATGTCGTGGAAACGATAAAAACGAGCGTGAATCGGTCAACATACCTATAAATTGGCTCAAAATACCCATATTTGATAAGGTATTTATCTGTTTTGTCATGCCATCTTTTTGGTCTAAAAACCACCAGCTGCTGCCCCATTGTACCTTTCCAGCCAATGTACCATCGTTGAAATTGCCAATCATGGTCGCAAAAATCTCATTATCAGCAGGATTGAGGTTGTAAATAATGGTTTTTGACAAACGATTATTATCTTCTAAACGACCGAGATATTTGCTCAATCCCACAGCTTGTTTGAAGTCACCAATCGAATCCCAACCTGTGTCTGGACCCAATTGACGCAACATACGCGTGTTATTATTCCGTAATGCACCTAAGTGAAATTGTTGCGTCCAACCCAACTCATGATACATTTCGCCAAGATGGTGCAAAATAGCAGATTTATATATTGATGCCTCATTGTCTATCAATTTTACGCCCGCCAATGCTTTTTTATAGATGGTATCAGCTTCTATATCCGTAAAATCTTCTGCATATAATTGCTCCAAACCATGATCGCAGAGTTGGCAACCGATTGTCTTAAAGAAGTCCGCGCGTTGGCGCAACCCCCTCAGTAATTCCGCTAAAGTATTGAGTTCAAAACCAACGACTTCTCCTAATTTTTGGATAAACTCGATGAAATTTGGATTGCCAATCAATATATATTTGTCTGGACGGAAAGCGGGTAACATCTTAACACCTGCTTTTGCGCTATCAAATTTCAGATGGTATTCTAAGCTATCCGCAGGGTCGTCAGTCGTAC
Organism: Saprospiraceae bacterium; assembly: GCA_043744455.1. GTDB lineage: Bacteria > Bacteroidota > Bacteroidia > Chitinophagales > Saprospiraceae > JAAFJT01. The sequence continues at coordinate 4,693 of JAYTUQ010000070.1, forward strand.
AAGCGACTTCAACATTCATCTTACGCATCAAATTTTGAACACTATACTCAGGCGTATTCACTTTCTCGCTTGTGGTGTGGTAAATATCGGCAGCTGTATCGGTATTCAACAATCTATATTCGTCAAAATAACGTTGCAATTCCAAATGCGTCCAATGATACAAGGGATTACGCATCGTATAAGGCACTGTTTCACCCCATTTTTGGAATTTTTCTAAATCTGTCGCATCGCCTGTAATAAAGCGTTCGTTGACACCACAGGTGCGCATCGCCCGCCATTTGTAGTGGTCACCATAGAGCCAAATTTTGGAAATATTTTCAAACTGTCTATCGTCAACAATCTCATTGGGCGGTAAATGATTGTGGTAGTCAATGATAGGCAACTGCTTGGCATAATCATGGTAAAGTAACCGCGCAGTTTCAGACTGCAACAAGAAGTTTTCGTCTAAAAAGCTCTTTTTGTTAACGCCCTTTATTATAGAATTTGAAGTTTTTAACATAATACCTATTATTAGATCTGATGATTAATGACGATTAGGTGTTAATTAGAAGATATAAGGCTGTGTTTTTCAATTGTTTTAAGAATACCATTATGCGTCAATTCGAACATTAAATCAGCAATTTTGGGTGCGAAAATGGGTATTTCTATAAGTTTTTTATCAAAAACAGCTACATTGGACAATACTTCTACGACAAAATCGCAAAGGCTTGATAAGTCTAATTCATCTGTTTTTAACCAAACTTTATATAAAAAAGCAGCATTGTCGTCTTGAATCGGATAAAAATCCCCCCCCTTCCCGACGGCATCGGGATTTGGTTCCTCAACAGAAATATGCCCAAAAAACTGCCCATTTTCTTCTTTTACAGGTCTTGCAAACAGCAAATAAGCTGCAAAACCTAAACACATCCGTTCAGGCAATTTGCCAAATTTTTTTAAATATCGTTCAAACGTTGCACCATTACGCACATTCATTTTTGTAGAGCATTGTACCGTGATACTCAATAGTTTATGCTCAATAAATGGATTTTTGAAACGATCTAAAACAGCATTTGCAAAATCAGTCGCATCAAAGTCAAGGGTCGGTAATATTTCCATTAATAACGTTTGTTCAACAAAATCACCGATGACGTCATTTCGCATCATCTCAACCACCGTCCGTAAACCATAGATATAAGCTAACTGCACTGAAATCGTATGCCCCCCATTCAATAAACGCAATTTTTGCTCACGAAACAGCGAAATATCGGGCGTAATCACCATGCGACCATCCGTTTGAACAAAACTCAAAGTCTTTTTGACATCTTCATTGCCCTCAATCGCCCACAGCAAAAACGGCTCTGAATTAATCATCAAATTATCGATATAGCCCAATGTTTTTTCCAATGCCTCTTTTTCCGCTTTTGGCGTTGAGCCAGGCACGATACGGTCAACTAAAGAATTACAAAAATGACATTGGGTTTTTAACCATTCTGAAAAGCCATTTTCGAGTCCCATGCGTGTCACATGTTGCTCAACCATACCCCTCAGTATATTGCCGTTATTGACCAATAATTCAGTTGGCACAACAACCAATCCACCGCCTTTTCCCCCTACGATTTCATATCTTTTGTATAAAAAAGCCGTCAATTTTGCAGGAAAAGACTTTGGTGGCATCGCAAAAATGTCTTCTTCAACATACACCACGCCTGCTTCCGTTGTGTTTGAAATGATAACTTCTAAAGCAGGGTTTTCAGCGCAATCCAAAATTGTCGCCCATTCGTCCGTCGCATTCACAACACGGCTGATGGCTGTCAAAACGGTAGATTGATTGACGGTTTCGCCGCCCATAACACCCTTTTCAGTGAGGGTATAAACACCGTCTTGTTTGTCAAAATCCGATGAGTCGGAACGCGTTGTTTTTACAACAACGATGCGACCATTAAACACGCCTTGTTTGTTCGCTTTATCAATCAAATAGTCAGGGAGACCCCTCAGTAAAACGCCCGTTCCAAACTGTAAAACACGCTCTGGTAAGTCAAACTGTGCTGCGTCAATATTTAAATTTTCAACAGCGTATTTTTTATTTAAAAGATTCATTATCAACTATTTATGCTACTTTTCAAAAGTTTTAAATTTTTGGAAAGTTGTAAATCTTATACCCCTCAGTATTTTTAAGGAAAAATCAGTGTAAATCAACAAAATCCGTTTAATCTGTGTTCAAATCAATCTCTATCGCAACGCATTAATCGCCACAACATCCATATCCGTATAGTTGAAATTTTCACCCGCCATACCCCAGATAAAGCCATAATTCGTTGTACCACTACCTGAGTGAATAGACCATGGCGGCGAAATCACGGCTTGATGATTTGCCATAAATATGTGCCGCGTCTCTTGTGGTTGACCCATTAAATGCACAACAGCTTGGTCACTTGGTACATCAAAATAAAAATAAGCCTCCATACGACGGTCGTGTACATGCGACGGCATGGTGTTCCAAACGCTACCTATGTGTAGCTTCGTTAAACCCATGACCAATTGGCAACTTTTGATGCCATCAGCATGGATATATTTGTAAACCGTGCGGTGATTTGCCGTTTCCGCGCTGCCAATAGTCATCGGTGAAGCCTCTTCTTTTGCCAAATAGCTGCTAGGATATTCATGGTGCGCTGGCGCAGAAAGGATATAAAATTGAGCCGCCGTAGAGCCATCTTTACTCGAAAAAGCAACGTTTTTCGTACCTTTTCCAAGATAAACACAATCCAATTTACTTAAATTATAGGTTTTACCATCTGCCGTTACTGCGCCATCACCGCCCACATTGATGATGCCCATTTCACGACGTTCGAGGAAATAATCGGCTTTTAGTTGTTCAAAATTGCCCAAAATCAACCCACCAGAAGTCGGCATCGCACCGCCAATAATCATGCGGTCATAATGCGAATAAACAAAGTTCATTTCCCCAGCGACGATGCAGTTTTCGACTAAAAAATTTTCTCTTAATAGCCCCGTTGTCATTGTTTTTACTTCATTTGGGCTACTTTCATATCTTGTCTGCATATCGTAATAATTTGATTTTCAACTATTTAAAATGGATAATAACTTTCCGAAAGTTAAAAACTTTCGGAAAGTTTAGATTTAACGCCCCATCCAGCCACCATCAACCGTCAGAATAGTGCCATGCACATAATCCGAAGCTTTTGAAGCTAAAAAGATGGTTGGACCTTTAAAATCTGCCGTTTCGCCCCAACGTCCTGCGGGAATACGCGACAAAATGGATGCGCTGCGTTCCGCATCTTTTTGCAAAGCCGCCGTATTGTCCGTAACGATATAACCGGGCGCAATCGCATTGACATTCACGCCTTTTAAAGCCCATTCGTTCGCCAAAGCCTTCGTCAAACTGCCGATCGCCCCTTTCGATGCTGCATAACCTGGAACAGTGATGCCACCTTGAAAAGTGAGCAATGAAGCCGTAAAAATGATTTTTCCTGACCCACGAGCGACCATTTCTTTACCAATTTCACGCGACAAAACGAATTGAGCATTTAAGTTAATCTCTATCACAGCGTCCCAATATTCGTCAGGATGTTCTGCTGCGGGTTTACGCATGATAGTACCTGCATTATTGACCAAAATATCAATAATAGGATTGTCTTTTTTCACTTGTTCAATAAAGATGTAAAGGCTTTCTCGGTTGCCGAAATCGGCTTGATAAGCTTTAAATTTTCGACCCCTCAGTAAAACAGCCTTTTCAATGTCGCTGCCTTCTAATTCTAAACTTGACGAAACGCCAATAATATCTGCGCCCGCTTCTGCCAAAGCCTCTGCCATCGCCATCCCAATGCCGCGTTTGCAACCTGTGACGAGGGCAGTTTTGCCTGTCAAATCAAATAAATTCATACGTTTTTATTTTTAATAAAATTGGTTCTATGTTTTTTATTCACTTGACAATCAAGGCTTTAACTACTCTAAGGCACCTTAGCAGCTTGCCGTGCCAATAGTTTCCACTGCCCACTTTGTTTTTGCCAAATAGTCATGACGTGCAACTTAATCGTATTAGGCGTTCCCGAGTTATTGGTTTCAGCAAAAAGATTGTGTCTCACAATCGCTGTTTTACCAACCACTTTTACGGTCTGTTCGGTCAAGTCAATTTTAATATAATCCGACTTTCCGCTGGCTATAGCCTCAACAAATTTGGCTTTGTCTTCGAGCAAACCGCTTGAATGACCATAACTCAATGCTTCCGCAGTGATATTAGATAGCGCAGCTCTATCTCCGCTGATCATTGCTTGACGCAAGTTTTCGACAGCAGCAGCCACCGTTTTTTCATTCTTTGATTGAGCAACAAGAGACGCGTTGAAAAACGCAAAAACAAAGGCAAGAGAGAGTATTTTTTTCATTTCGATTCAATTTTGTTTAACGATACTATGAGCACAAATGTAATTTAACCCTTACAAGTTTTCGGATAATTCAACGAAAACATTTCCGAAAACTACACAAAAATTTTGCAAAAACTCAAAGTTTTCATATTTTAACAGGGTCAACAAAGTAAAAATGAGTGATACATTGCATACCACTCATTTTTACTTTTCCCTTTTTTAATAAAAAAATGGTTTAAATATAATCATTAATGATATTCTCTAACCATTCTTGTTTGCCGCTTCGTTGCGTCGGTTCGCCACTGATAAGGGCTAATTTATGCAAATCTTGAAGCGTCAGAGTACCTTTTTCAAACGCTTCACCTGAACCCGCATCATAAGACGCATAACGGTCAGCACGAATCTTTTTGTAAGGTGACTTCGTCAAAACAGCATCCGCAACAACAAGTGACCGCGCAAACGCATCCATACCGCCAATGTGCGCTAAGAAAATATCTTCCAAATCCGTTGAGTTACGGCGCGTTTTTGCATCAAAGTTGATACCGCCCGTTTTGAAGCCACCCGCTTCCAAAATGACGAGCATAGACTCTGTTAATTCGCCAATATTAATTGGGAATTGGTCTGTATCCCAACCATTTTGGTAGTCGCCACGGTTCGCATCCATAGAACCCAACATGTTATTATCAACTGCCACTTGCAACTCGTGTTGGAAGGTATGCCCTGCCAAAGTCGCATGATTGACCTCCAAATTGAGTTGAAAATCAGCATCTA
>JAYTUQ010000071.1:0-34229 GCA_043744455.1 Saprospiraceae bacterium
CGCAGATTTAGGAAATTTTAAAAATTTCCTAAATCTAAACACGCTTAATAACGAACATAATTTCGCCTTTTAAAATTATTCGCCCCTTTTGAGACAGCCCCTTTTTCACATTAATGCTAAAATAGTTATAGAGTCATATTTTCTTACAAAACCTATCTAAAACGCTTCAAATTCTGTTACTTTGCGGCAAAAACGTATGAAATCAGCATATCTTATTGACGGCATTCGCACACCAATCGGCAACTTTGGTGGCAGCCTCGCACCCGTCCGCCCCGATGATTTATTGGCATTGGTCATCAAAAAACTTCTTGAGAGACAGCCCTCTGTAGACCCCCTCAGTATCGCCGATGTGATTGTAGGTTGCGCAAATCAAGCAGGAGAAGACAACCGAAATGTGGGACGCATGGCAACGCTTTTAGCTGGTTTGCCTGTTGAAATACCTGCTCAAACGGTCAATCGCTTGTGTGCTTCGGGTATGGCGGCTATTATGGACGCAGCGCGTTATATTCAATGCAACGATGCAGATATTATGTTGGCAGGCGGTGTAGAGCAAATGACGCGTGCGCCGTGGGTTATTTCTAAAACATCATCGGCATTTGGACGTGATGCTCAGATGTTCGATTCTGCTTTCGGTTGGCGTTTCATCAATCCGCTTTTGCAATCGCTTTATGGGACGGATTCTATGGGAAAAACGGCTGAAAACTTAGCAGAAATGCACAATGTCAATCGAAAAGACCAAGATTTGTTCGCTTATCGCTCGCAACAGAAAGCAGCGGCAGCGATACTGAGGGGTCGTTTTGAAAGAGAGATAACGGCTGTTGAGATTCCTCAAAAACGCAATGAAGTGCATGTTTTTAGTCAAGATGAATTTGTAAAAGCTACGACTTCTCTTGAAATCTTAGCAAAACTTAAAACGGTTTTCCGCACTGATGGCACAGTAACAGCGGGTAATTCATCAGGGTTAAATGACGGTGCAGCCGCCGTTTTATTGGCATCTGAAGAAGGCATTAAAAAGTTTGGTTTAACACCCTTGGCACGTATTGTTGCGTCAGGTGTTGCGGGTGTTGAGCCGCGTATCATGGGCATTGGACCTGTCCCTGCTTCAAAAATTGCCTTGAAAAAGGCAGGGTTAACGATTGATGATATGGATATTATCGAACTCAATGAAGCTTTTGCCGCACAAAGTTTGGCTTGTACACGTGCATTGGGTATTGCTGACGACGACCCACGCGTAAATCCAAATGGCGGTGCCATTGCGCTCGGTCATCCATTGGGCATGAGTGGTACGCGTATTTTGAATACTGCTGCGATAGAGTTACAGGAACAAAAGAAGCGATATGCTTTGGTAACGATGTGTATCGGCGTGGGACAAGGCTATGCGGTGATTTTGGAGCGCGTTTAATCATTCAATAAAAAAGCCAAGTACGATAATTTTCATACTTGGCTTTTTTATTTTGACAATCAAACCTCATCCGGATTAATACCTCGTTTATCCAGAAATGCTTGAATATTGAAGGAAATACCTTCTAAAATGACGACATCTTCTGTCCAATCAACCATAATCCAAGGCGCTTTAGGAGTAGCAATCCACACCTTTTTAATATTTGTTAAAATCCAAATCACTTTTTCAACGCCGAAATCAAGTAATTTTTGCGTTTTGCGGCTCATGTAGTCAATGTCTTTCATGACGGAGGGGTCAATATCAATATCAACTTCAATGACTACTTTTGCAGGATAATCCGTATATTTTTTTGTGATTTTATCAGCCGATAAGAGTGGATAAATGGCAATATCATGAGAAAGATTATCTTTATTTTTTAGATGCAAACCTATTTCATTTGGCATGACATCATAAATTTCATCGTCTAATTGACGGTTCAAAAGTTTGTTAATGTATTGACAAATAAGCGATTGATAGCTGCTTGAACCCATAATCTCTTCAACGGTTTTAAGTTTTCTCATAACATCTTTGTAGCCTCGGCGGTACAAAGGTTGACCATCCATAATTTCCCAAATAAGGTAATTCGGTACTTTTTGAATAGATTTTTTCGCTGTTATATTTTCTGCTACAAGTGTTTTTTCTGCAACTGTCATTGTCATAAATTTTAACAAATATAGGCATAATGATTAGAAAATCAAATTACGATCCCCTCAGTATAGAAGTCATTTGAAGCATAAATGCGAGGTGTTGAAGTAACGCATCGGATATATTTTAAAATATCCGATGCGTGTTTCAAAATCACAAAAAATTCTCCAGTAAAGTATTTTCTTCATTTATAAACGGTTGCTGCCGAATACGTTTGCCCGTTGCTTTATAAAAAGCATTGGCAACTGCACCGCCCAAAGGTGGCAACGCAGGCTCTCCCAAACCAGTTGGATCAATGCCATTGTCCATAAAATACACTTCAACTTCAGGCACTTCATTGATGCGAATCATACGATAAGTGTTAAAGTTATTTTGTTCTGGCACACCCTCTTTAAACGTTAAATTGCCGTACATGGCATGACCCAAACCGTCAACAATGCTGCCCACAACTTGATTCAAAGCACCACTTTTGTTAACCAAAATGCCACAATCAACGGCGCAATAGACCTTTTTAAGAACGGGTTGCTTTTTTTCCAACACAACATCTGCAATTTGAGCAACATAAGAATTGTGTGAAAAATAGACACTAAAACCTTGATAAATATCCTTACCTTTTTTGCCCCAATTCGCCTTTTCAGCCACCATTTGAATCACTTTTTTGAAACGGTCAATATCGTATTTGATTTCGCCTGTTGGGCTTTTTTTAGCATTATCCAAGAGGTCAAGGCGCATTTGGATGGGGTCTTTACCTATTTTTTCAGCAACTTCATCCAAAAATGCTTGTTCGGCATACGCTAAAAAATTGGTGATGGGCGCACGCCAAGGACCTGTTGTAATCGGTGATTTATGATTAACAGAATCAACTAAAACATTCGGAATCGCACCTACAGGAAAATTATTACCACCGCGCGTTGGGTCTCCTGCATTGATGCCAACACCTCGCTGCTCAAAGCCAATAATAGCATTGTCTTTGTCTAAAGCCATGCGAAAACGGTAGCGACACGCAGGGCGATAGATGCCGCCCGACATATCATCTTCGCGCGTCCAAATCACTTTCACAGGTGCCTTGATAAGACTTGACAATTCGGCAGCTTCTACCACAAAATCACCATTCAGACGACGACCAAAACCGCCACCCATGCGGGTCATTTCTACCGTAATATTCTCTTTGGGTATAGATAATGTTTTTGCAACTTGGTCGCGATGCGAATTAGGGTTTTGCGTCGGTCCGATTAGTTCCGCCTTGTCACCTCTTACATCTGCAAAAAAATTCATCGGCTCCATGGAGTTATGCGGCAAAAAAGGGCATTGAAATTCGGCTTCAACTATTTTCGCAGCAGTTTTGAAGACCCCCTCAGTATTGCGGTCTTTTCTACGCACTTCTGCTTTATCGCTGTTCATTAATTCTTTGAAAAGACGATTGTGATCAGATGAATTTTCAAGCGTGTCTTCTTTTTCCCATTCAATTTTCACCGCTGCACGTGCTTTTTTTACTTCCCATGTCGTTTTTCCGACCACAGCCACTTTATTTTGAAAGGAAACAACATCCAAAATGCCCGCCATTTTTTTCGCTTCGGTGGCGTCAAAAGATTTAAGTTTCAAACCAAAAGCAGGTGGACGTTGAATCATAGCAATGAGCATACCTTCGCGTTTGAAATCCAAACCATAAACAGCTTTTCCTGTTGTAATTGATTTATTATCAACACCTTTTACGGAAGTACCAATGAGTTTAAAATCCTTTCTATCTTTTAGTTGAACATTTTTAGGGGGTGTGAGTTGCGCTGCTTCGGTAGCTAATGCACCATAAGTCAACGACCGATTAGTGGCTTTATGCAGCACTTTACCCATTTCCGTCGTGCAACTACTGAGGGGTACTTGCCAACGTTTCGCCGCCGCTTCCATGAGCATTTGTCGGGCTGTTGCACCCGCTTCACGAAGGCGTTTCCATGAATGAGGCGTTGAACCACTACCCCCAGCGACTTGCCTTTCAAACCGTTTATTATCCAAAGGAGCTTGCTCAACTTTTACTAATTTCCAATCGATGTCCAATTCTTCGGCAACCGTCATTGGAAAAGACGTTTTTATACCCTGCCCTACTTCGGGATTGGGTGAAAAAATAGTTGCCGTTCCGTTTGTATTGATAGACAAAAAAGCGTTGAACGATAACGCCCCTTCCGCATCAGCCGTAATGACAGCCGATTGGAAACGTTTGGGTGCTAATATATTGAAACCCAATAGCAAACCGCCCCCTGTGGTTGCGGCATATTTTATAAAATCACGTCTGTTATGTTGCATTTTAATTGATTTTTAAGATGAATTAAGACTTTTTCGCTGCCAATTTTACAGCGTCTTTAATACGATGATATGTACCGCAGCGACAGATATTGCCCGCCAAAGCATTGTCAATATCTGCATCCGAAGGTTTTGGATTTGTTTTAAGCAATGCTGCCGCTGTCATGATTTGACCTGCTTGACAATAACCACATTGAGACACATCTTTTTCATCCCATGCCAACTGTAGTGGATGGGTGCCTTTTTCAGACAAACCCTCAATTGTCGTGATTTTTGAAGTCGCAATGGCAGAAACAGGCATGACACATGAGCGCATTGCTTGACCATCAATATGTACTGTACATGCACCGCAAGAAGCGATACCGCAACCATATTTCGTACCGGTTAATCCCAAATGGTCGCGCAAAACCCAAAGAAGCGGTGTATCGCTGGCAACATCGGTTTTGTAGTCTTTGCCGTTGATTTTGAGTGTGTATAAAGCCATGATAATTTGATTTAGATTTATATTAAAAATACTATAATTGACATGAATAGCAAATGTGTGAAAGGTCAAAAAGGCAATAGTTGTTTTGAAAGAAGTACCCAAAATACTAAATTTAGTCTATTTTTTAAATCTTTTTAGTTGAACGAAGCATTTTTTTTGACAAATCACCTTATGAAATTTTATCGAATAAGACGTAACTTACCCCGCGAGCGCAACTTGCGCCATCACACTTTGCGTGACAGTAATGACATAAAAATATGAAAAAAAACCTTTTTGTAGCTTATTTTGCATTAATGACACTTACACTTTTTGGTCAATCCACAAAAGGATTAACAGGTAAAAGAGATACAGGCTATACGACTTTTAAGGCTTATAATGACATAAAAAAGTCTCACCCGAACGTCGAAATTTCTTGGGTTTCTACTAAAACACCCCCCTCAGTAAAAGTTGAAAAAGACATCGTTTATAATTCGATGGGAGATAGAAAATTACACTTAGATGCGTTTTTTCCTAAGGAAAAGCGTCAAAAAGCACGTCCTACGATACTCATCGTACACGGCGGCGGTTGGCGAACAGGCAATCGTACTCAGCATATTCCTTTGGCACAACACTTAGCGGCATTAGGTTATGTCTGTTTTACACCTGAATATCGACTATCAACGGAAGCCTTATACCCTGCTGCTGTTCATGACCTAAAAGCCGCTTTACGTTGGGTGCGGGCAAATGCCAAAAAGTACAATATTGACACCAATCGCATCGCCACAGTCGGCTTTTCTGCGGGTGGTCAACTATCCGCATTGTTGGGCACGACTGGCAATAATCCCGAATTTGAAGGCACTTCTGGCAATATTGGACATTCAACAAAGGTCAATGCGCTGGTTGATATAGATGGCATCCTTGCTTTCATTCATCCCGAATCAAGTGAAGGTGACGACAGCCGTTCAACGTCCGCTGCGACGTATTGGTTTGGTTATCCAAAAACTGAAAATCCTGACCTTTGGCATACGGCTTCTGCTCTCAGTCACGTAGATGTGAATACGCCGCCGACCTTGTTTTTGAACAGTGGTGTGGATAGAATGCACGCAGGACGCACCGATTATTTGGCAAAATTAGCTACTTTAAATATCTATTCTGAAGTCCATATTTTTCCCAATTCACCGCATTCATTTTGCCTTTTCAACCCTTGGTTTGAACCAACAGTACAATATATTGATGTTTTTTTAAGGACAATATTTAAAAAAAAATAGACCACTGATTTGGCTGATATGACAGATTTACGCTGATTTTCTTTTAAAAAATGAAATTAATCACTGTGAATCTGTCGTATCAGCCAAATCAGTGGTCAAAAAAATCTAAACAATGAAATCCATATTTTACCTACTCTTTTCAATGATTTTCATCAATACATCATTTGGGCAATTCAATTCCGAAGAATGCTTCGAGTGGCAATGAAGCAGTTGCAGCAGTTTTAAAGTAGAAAGCTAATTTTTATACTTATACGATTCTTTTTTTCTATATTTGTTTAAAAATGTTCCAACACGAATTTCACGAATTTCACGAATTTCAAATAGTAAAAATATAATTCGTGTAATTCGTGTAATTCGTGTTAGAATAAATTCGTGTTTAAAAAAACTTCCTAATCTTATGGCTGAAAAAGGTGCAATTGGTCACCCCCCTCAGTATAGCGAAACAGCTACAAAAAAAGGCAAAAACTATCTGTTTGCTGTGGGCATCAACGACTATATGTTTTGTCCAAAATTGAAGAATGCTGTCAAAGATGTGCAGGATTTTATTCAATTATTGACAACAAAATACCAATTTGAAGCAGAAAATATCATCACCCTCTTTGACGCGGCAGCCAACAGCCGTAACATTCAAAAAGCCTTTCGTCAATTAGCAGAAAAGATTAATCATGACGACAACCTTATCATCTATTTTTCAGGCCATGGCGAATTTGATAGGATTTTTCAACAAGGTTATTGGATACCAGTTGAAGCCGAAGCGGGGTCTTTTGATACTTATTTGCCCAATTCAACGATTCGGGACGTTTTGAACGCCATTCCAAGCCACCATACTTTCCTCATTGCGGATTCTTGTTTTTCGGGAACGCTTTTTTCTGGGGATTCAAATCGCGATATTTCTGAACGCCTTGAACGAGACGCTTCGCGTTGGGGACTAACAGCAGGACGAAATGAAATAGTGGACGATGGTTTTGTTGGAACAAATAGTCCTTTTGCTGCCAAACTTTTGGACTTATTGGAAAAAAACGACAAAGCATTGGGTGTTGCCGAACTCTGTGCCAAAATGATGGAAATTGTCTCTGCCAATGCCGACCAAACACCGCGTGGCGAACCTTTGAAAGTTAAAGGACATGAAGGTGGGCAATTCTATTTTCATTTAAAATACGATGAAAATGCCGATTGGACAGCCGTTTTACATAAAAATACGGTTTCTGATTTTCAGAAATTCATCAAAAACTACCCCCTCAGTATAAAGGTCAAAGAAGCCGAAAATCGCATCAATAATTTAGAAAAAGAAGCAGCTGAACAAGCGCATAATGCCTTGTGGGAACGTACAAAACGCACGAATACAGCTGACGCTTATTTAGAATTTTGGCAAAAAAATCCAAATTCGCCTTATCGAAATGAAGCCAGCGAACGCATGGCAGCAGCAGAAGACTTTGAAGAATGGGCAAAAACATCCCGCACACGTGCTGGTATGCTGGCTTATTTAAAGAGATTTCCAAACGGAAAATATATGGAAGAAGCTAATACCTTCTTGAATCCAAAGCCAAAAGTAGAACTACCAAAACCCATTGTGCCAAAAATTGAATCAAAAACCACAACCAAAAAAGAACCAAAGCTACAAGTTGCTGAACCACCCAAAACGCCTATAAAAACAAGCGAAACGGACGATGACAATTGGAAAATAAATAAAATCAACGTCGGTGTGGGGGCTATCATCGTTGTTTTATTCATCGGTATTTGGTTGCTCAATGGTTATGTTATTCAACCTCTTTTGAAAAAAGGAAAGCAAAAAGTAGAAGAGGTCTTGACCGCAAAATCGAATGGCGAGATAACCCCCTCAGTAAACGCATCAAAATCCAGTGTGATTGACCCTTTTGCGTTGCAAATGGTTGCTGTGAAAGGCGGCACCTATCCCATAAGCATGATGGGCAATGACAAAAACGTTATCAATGTTATGGTTAAGGACTTTATTATCAGTAAAAATGAAGTATCGCAAAAAGATTGGAAAATCATCATGGGTAATGATATGCCTAAACAACTTATTTTTTGTGATGCCTGTCCCGTAATTGTTGAAACAGAAAATAAAAATACGTTTATAAAAAAACTGAATGAGCAAACGGGTAAATCATACCGTTTACCAACTAGCATGGAGTTATCTTTTTTTAAAAGGCAGGATAATAGCAATGCGAACGAGAAGAAATATGATTTTCGAGTGGCTCGGAATGAATGAGTGTTGACCCCCTCAGTCATGCTAAGCTTGATGGCGCAAAATTCGCCCATATTTCAAGCCAAAACGTTCTAAATGCATCTTTTTCAAGTATATTTTCAAAAACCATTTTATGACACGTTCTGAATTTGATTGTTGTATGACCGTTTGCACGCCTATTTGCACCGCAAAGAGGGTGACGATTGGAACGCTAACTATTGGTATCGCCGCGCCAAAACGACCACGCCGAATTTGTCGTTAAAGGAAGAATGGGAAAGTTTAGTAATACTTTTTTTGCCCTAAAGACATATACCTAAACATTATTTTTAGCTAAAATACCATACAATCCTAAAAAAACAGCGTTGCTTTGCGCCATGAAAAATATCATGAATTGGGGGCTTTTTATGATCCTCACCCTCATTTGGGGCAGTTCTTTTATATTGATGAAAGAAGGTCTTGAAAAACTAACAGCTTATCAAGTAGCTGCGATGCGGATTTTTAGCTCAGGCATTGTTTTACTGCCCATTGGTTTGCGTCAATTCCGGCATGTTTCGAAGGAAAAAATGACATATATTGTATTGTCGGCATTGATTGGGAGTTTTATTCCTGCTTTCCTATTTTGCATTGCCGAAGAGCACATCAACAGTTCATTAGCGGGTATTGTTAACGCTTTGTCGCCTCTTTTTGCCATTTTAATCGGCATTTTGTTCTTTCAAATGAAGACAACTCCGCAAAAAATGGGTGCTGTATTGATTGGTTTTGTGGGTTTATGTCTACTTTTCATACAACGGGATGGCTTTAAAATAGATAACCAAATGAGTTATTCGCTATTGATTGTCATAGCCACAGTTTGTTATGGATGGAATGGGAATCTACTTGTGCGGCATTTGGGTTCGGTAGGTTCGGTCAATATTGCCGCTATTGCTTTCCCGATTTTAGCCATTCCTGCCTTGATTATCCTTGTTTTTTCAGGCTATTTTCAAGCATCTTGGACGGATACTGCTTTTTTAAAAGCCAGTTTGGCATCCGTTGTTTTAGGTGTTGTTGGAACAGCAATCGCCCAAATTCTTTTTTATATGTTACTCAAAAGAACAGGCGTACTTTTTTCCTCTTTAGTCACTTATACGATACCTTTTGTGGCTATTTTATGGGGCGTTTGGTACGGCGAAACGATAACAATGATGCAAATAGCATGTTTGGTTTTGATACTTTCAGGTGTTTATTTTGTCAATAGTCCAATTAAAAAACAAATAGATACCCCCCTCAGTATAACGCCGCCAAAACACAATTAAATGAGGCAGAAATTGAATAATTTAAAACTTAGGGCAATTATCATCCCCTTGTCTGAATGCGCGATTTGCGCCTGATTTTCCACCACCAAAAGCCTTTGTCAAAGCCAAACCTGTATAATAATAGGCGTCTTTTCGTTTCGGATTGGCAATTTTAGAAATACCATCGAGATAATCTGTAAAGACATATCTATAACCAGCTTCAGCAGTTAGATAAAAATCTCTGGGTAGACTATATTTCAAGCCTGCACCAATCGGTATTGCAAGGGTGAATTTGCTATACTTTGCTTCTGTATCAGGATTGACATCATCAATATGCTTGTTCGGCAAGTTAAAATCAGGTGTGGGATTAAAATAGGTCACGCCTAAACCACCAAAAGTAAAGCCAGTAAAGCGTTTTATGTTCCAAACCTCCCATTCAAGCAACCCTGAGAATTCAGTCAATTTTGTTTTAAAAGACAAACCACGTTCTTGTCGCCATGCTGACGGATGATTTTTTTCAGATGCAGACAACTTAGTGGTCAGGAGTTGGGCGCGCAGCAAAAACTTGTTTGATAAGCGATATTTACCCAAAATACCAATAGCAGGATTGATGGCAGAGCCTAAATTTTTGGCAACAATATCAATATCACCATTATAAGCTGTCGCACCCAGCGTCAAACCGACTTCAAAACTTTGAGAAAAAGCGATATGTGAAAAGAAGAGAAAAGAGCAGCAAAAAGCTATGATTTTTGACATGATTCATCCATTTTGTGTTGATAAATAAATTTTGTAACGCGAAATGTAGAGAATGAATCATATAGAAGTGCCGTTGAATTTTAGAGACTCTCTTTGAGATAGAGAGTGTAAGTGTTAAATAATTTAGTGAATAATATCTGAAAAACGTCTTTTTCCAAACAAAATTATGTGTCGTTAAATTTTTATTAAAATTTAAGGATGAGCCGCGACCCAGACTTCGCCATCTTCAAAAACCTCTTTTTTCCAAATAGGCACTGTCTTTTTCAATTCATCAATGCAAAACTCACAAGCGTCAAAAGCGGAGCCACGATGCGGTGCAGAAACGGCAATGACCACAGGCACTTCGCCAATATCTAAAATACCGATGCGGTGATGAATACTGATTTTAAAGACTGAAAAAGCAGACAAAGCCCGTTGGGCAATATTTTTCATTTCACGAACCGCCATAGGTGCATAAGCCTCAAATTCAAGACGCATCACCGCTTTAGCGCCCGTTTTATTGCGAACAGTGCCAATAAAAATGACGGCGCCACCTACTTCGGGCGATTCCACAAAGGCTTCGCAAGCGGAAATACTGAGGGGGGTAGAAAGGAGTTGTATATCGATCATTTTTTTAATTGATGAATTTTAGCACTAAGACCTTGCATTAGTTCTGCTTGAATTCTTGAGCTTAGTTTTTTTTCTATTTAGGAAATATCAAATCTTCCATGAGTAATTGTTTAGTTTTTAAAAACACAAGGTTTTAATTTTAAAATCAACTTTGCAAACAACTAAAAACATAAAGTTTTTAAAAATAACAAAAATAACAATGGTTTAGCACCAATATCTACAATTATCCCCCACTCACAGGCGGAATCAAAGCAATTTCATCACCTTCATGCAACGTCGTTGTTTCATTGCCATATTCTGCATTCACAGCTATCATCAGTGATGAAAGAGCAATGAAACGCGGATAAAGTGCTAAAATCTGCTGTTTTAAATCATCTACGGTTGCCCCCTCAGTCATTTCTATTGTCAAAACAGAACTGCCGATGAGGTCTCGTGCTATGCCGAATGTTAGGATTTTTAAAATCATTTTAAGATGTCATTGTGTCATTAGTCAGTAGTCATTTTAAGCTATCACTATTGACCAATGACCTTTTAAATATTATTCCACAAGATATTTACGCCTGCATAAAGCACTAAAACAGCTGTTAGCTGCCGCACAAGCGTTTGATTGAAGCGAAAAGTGGTTAATCGGCTGCCAAGTTGACCGCCAAGCAAAACGGCACCCATCAGTGGTAAAACAAAAGCCCAATCCAATTGCGGATTTTTTATCAATTGACCCGCCAAACCTGAAATAGAATTGATGAGAATGAAAAAACTGGCTGTTGCTGCGATATTTTTAGGTGTATCCCACTTCAACAAATTCAAAACGGGAGACAAAAAAATACCGCCACCAATGCCGACTATGCCTGACAAAAAACCTATCGAACCGCCGAGTAAAGACCCCCTCAGTATGGAAGTATTTTCAGTTGTTTCTAACTCATCTTTTTTAAAATAATTTTGAAAAAACATCAATAATGCTGCGATAACAAGACTTATGCCTAATAAAATAAAGAAAGTTTTTTCTTTCAACGGCAAAAGTCCACCGACAAAAGCCATCGGAACGGAGGCAATACTGAGGGGTATGATTTTTTTGAAATTGAGATAACCGCCACGCCAAAAAAGCCATGTACCACCTATCACTACAACAATATTGCAAAGCAAAGCTGTTGGTCTCATCGTCGTCATTGATACACTATATAGTGCTAAAATAGCGAGATAACTCGAGCCTCCGCCAAAACCTGCACTCGCATAAATAGCAGCTATGCTAAAGAAAAATAACAATATTTCAATGTGTTCCATGAAGTATATAAAGTAAAATTGTGAAGAAAAATATGCGAAAAAATACTGAAAAGATATTGATTATCAAATACTTAACACTTTTTTCCTAATCCAAATACCGCTTCGTTAAGCCGGCATAAAAATCTATGCGACGGTCGCGGAAAAAAGGCCAAATGCGACGCACGTCTTCTGTCCGTTGTCTGTCAATTTCAATAACGACATTTTCTTCTACATCCGTTGACGCTTTATATAAAAATTCACCTTGTGGTCCTGCGATAAAACTCTGCCCCCAAAACTGAATCCCATCCGTCACGCCCGACCAATCCCGCTCAAAACCGACGCGATTGACTGCAATCACAGGCAGCCCATTGGCAACCGCATGACCGCGCTGGATTGTTTCCCATGCGCCATGTTGCCGCGCTTTCTCCCCCTCAGTATCGCTGCTTTCCCAGCCAATAGCTGTTGGGTAAATAAGCATTTCTGCGCCTCGCAAAGCCATCAAACGGGCTGCTTCGGGATACCATTGATCCCAACAAACGAGAACGCCCAATGTTCCTACACTTGTTTTGATGGGTTCAAAACCCAAATCTCCAGGCGTAAAATAAAATTTTTCGTAATAAGCGGGGTCATCAGGAATGTGCATTTTGCGATATTTTCCTGCGATTTCGCCATTTTTCTCAAATACAACGGCTGTGTTGTGGTACAAACCTGCCGCCCGTTTTTCAAAAAGAGACGTGACTAAAACGATATTGTGTTGCTTTGCGGCTTCGCCAAAAATAACCGTTGAAGGTCCTGGAATCGGTTCTGCCATATCAAACTTGTCCGTTTCTTCGACTTGACAAAAATAGATGCCACAATGCAATTCTTGCAAAATCACCAATTCTGCCTCTTTTTCGGCACATTCCGCAATACCTTTTAAACTGCGTTCTATATTTTCTTCACGGCTGCCCCCACTGATTTGTTGGACGATACCGACTTTTAGTTTTGTCATGTTTCTTTAATTTTTGGCAAAAATAAAATGAGTAATCGAACATTTCTGCTTGATTACTCATTCTTTTTAGATTTTTACTGTGCTTGCATCCCGAAATATCGGGAAGAGGTCAAATTGAGACAATATTGTTTTTGAACCATTCCCGACATTCATCTAAACTACTTTCGCCAGAAGCGACTTTTGTCACAAAAGCAAGAAGTATATCATCTGTTATATCTCTATTCAATTCATAGTGATGTGCTTCTAAAAATGTAAGTGCCGCAACAAGTCCAGTTCTTTTATTGCCATCTGTGAATATATGATTGCAAATGATATTAAAAAAATAAACAGCCGTTTTATCCCATAAATTCGGATAGAGCGGTTCGCCAAACATTTCAGCGTCAATAATGTCAACGAGATAATCTAAATTACGTTCATTCAGTAGGTTATTTGGCGGCATAAAATTGCCTCCGTCATTGATAATCGCTTCCTCATTTAGGGCGATAATACCTGATTTTGTTAATTTTCTCATGCTAATACTTTAAATACGGCAGCATATTTTTGGAATTGACGTTTTGCAGAAAGACGTAGTTCTTCGTCACTGATATTTTCATCAGAACTTGCACGAACTTCTTCTTCCATCAATTCTTTGAGAAGTTGTTTGAGTAAACCACGTTCTTCTTTCAATATTTCTTTGAACGCTGCGCGTAATTCTGTTTTGCTAATTGTATCTGTCATTTTTCAATTTTTTTATAAAAATAAACCTTTTAATTCAAGGTAACAAACTACCCATTTATAAAGTTCCAAATGGAAATTGCATCGTCACACAGTGCAATGACCCATGCTGAAAAATTAGCGGACGACAATCCAAACCGATAACCTTACGGTCAGGAAAGCACCCCCTCAGTATGTCGAGGGCTTCGGCATCTTGTGGCACGCCATAAGTCGGTACGAGTACCGCCCCATTTATGATAAGAAAATTGGCATAGGTAGCGGGCAAACGCTCTCCGTCTGCGTCAAAAATGGCTTCGGACATCGGCAACGGCACTAATTTATAAGGTTGCCCCCCCTCAGTACGAAATGCCCGTAACTCATTTTCCATAAGTTGCAAAGCAGCAAAATGCTCATCATTTGGGTCGGTGCATTGCACATAAGCGATGGTCTGAACATCACAAAACCGAGCAAGTGTATCAATATGTGAGTCTGTATCGTCTCCTGCCAAATAGCCGTTTTCAAGCCATAAAATGCGATTAACACCAAACAAACGCTTCAGTTTTTGCTCAATTTGTCGCTTCGACAGATGCGGATTGCGGTTGGGTGACAGCATACATTCCGTCGTTGTCATTAACGTGCCTTGTCCATCACTTTCGATGCCCCCGCCTTCAAGGGCAAGACCGCCTTTGAGCATTTTTTTTGTTTTAAAAACACCTTTATCGAATAGTCTTTGCGTTATCAAATTGTCTTTGTCGGCAGCAAATTTTAAGCCCCAACCATTGAATACGAAATCTAATAATACGGGTTTTTCGTCATCAAAAACCGTTATTGCCGCGTGGTCTCTTGCCCAAGTATCGTTTGAAGGCAAGGAAATAAGCTGCAAATGCGCTTGAACAGCCCCCCTTCCCGAAGACATCGGGATTTCGTTCCTCAACAGTAAACTGGCTGTTTTTTCTGTGTCTTTACAAACAACCAACACTTTTTGATATTGCGAAACGGTTTCAATGAGCCTAACAAAGCAAGGAATCACTTCATCGAGCATCGGCAACCAATCGGAATCTTCATGCGGAAAGGTGAATTGAATGGCACTTTGTGGCTCCCATTCGGCGGGTAATCTTCGAGACATAACCTTGAGTTTTCAACACGCATTTCACCCATTACACGAATTTTGTATGAATTAAGACTCGTGTAATGGGTGAAATTTATGTCAGCTAAATAATTATGATTTTTGTTTATTCCAATACAAATAAAACGGCACACCCGACAAGGTCAAAACCAGACCCATACCTGCTTCTCGAGGATTTGAAAAACATGTAATAATAATAAGTATGATACAAAACAGTATAAATACTGCTGGTACGATAGGATAACCCCATACTTTATAAGGACGTTCTGCATTGGGTTCGCGTTTTCGCATGATGAAAACACCTGCTGCTGTCGCGCCATAGAAGAAGAAGGCGACGAAAATGAGCATATCCGTCAATTGGTCGAAACTGCCCGACAAAACGAGTAAACATGCCCAAACGCACTGAATCCAAAAAGCCACATTCGGCGTATTGGTTTCGGGATGAATTTGGTCTGCACCTTTGAAAAATACGCCGTCTTCTGCCATGACTTGATAAATGCGGGGCGGCATCAAAATGGTTGAATTGGTGCAACCAAACGTCGTTAACACGATTAAACAAGACAAAATTGTTGCACCCAAGCCACCTGCAAAATGTCGAATGACCTCAATGGCGGCTATCTGATTTTTGGATTTACTGATGGCTATCATATCGTCCATAGGCAAAACATAGAGATAAGTGAAATTGACTAAAGCATAAGCACCTATTATAATCAATAAGCCAAAAAATAAAGCTAAGGGCAAATTGCGATTCGGATTTTGGATTTCACCGCCGAGGAAACCGATGGTATTCCAACCTTCATAAGCCCAAAATGCGGCTAACATCGCGCCAAACACCACTTTTATCAAAGCAAAATCGTACCACGGGCGTGACACGTAATTTACTGAGGGGGTCATAAAATTCTCAACGCTGCCACCGCCGAAGAACAAACCTGATATGACAATCAATAACAAACCAGCAATCACCATTTTTATTATCGAGTTACTCAACCATTCGCCGCCTTTCAAGCCACGTGTGTTGAGATAGGTTAAACCGGCAATGATAGCGATGGTCAGCATTTTAACCCCAAAATTGTCGAAAGGTGTCATAATACCGAAAACACTTATTTTTTCAAGGCTTTCTGACAAATGTGGTAGTGGAACGAGTGAATTAAAGGATTGCGCAACCACATAGGCAATGGCTGAAACCGATGCCGTTTTGATGACGGCAAAGGTTGCCCAACCGTACATAAAGGCTGTAAAACGCCCGTAAATTTTCTTAAAATATAAGTATTCTCCGCCAGAACCTGCCATCATACCTGCTATTTCTGCGTTACTCAATGCACCCGTTAAGCTGATGATACCTGCTAAAACCCATGCACACAACACCAATGAGGGCGACATTAAGCCCTCTGACATCGGGGCGACTTTTTTGTAAACGCCAGAACCAATGACGGAGCTAACGACTAAAATCGTCGCTGATGAAAGGGTGATTGTTCGAAGTAATTGACCTTGTTTCTTTTCCATTTTCCGTTTTTTATTTTTACAAAGAAAGGTATGTTCGGTTATGAATTGCATAAATACACGCCTTTATTTTCATTTTTTGTAGGCACAAATGACATAAATGACACGAATTTAAGCTTTTTTATAACTTCGGATTCACAAATTCCCACTCCTTTATATGTGCTGGTTGGTGTTCTTTTAGCAAAATAGCATCAAATTGTTTCGCTAATTCTGGATATTTGATATTGGGTTTGAGTGTTTTGTTTTGCGCATAACTTTGGGTGCATACAAGAAGTAGGACATAGAAAAATAGCCTTTTTGTCATAAATAATGTTTGGTTTGACGATAAGACAATTTGGTTATTTAAAAGACTAAAATACAACAACTTTCAGCGTTTGCAAACCGCTTTTTGTTTTTAAAGTAACAAAATAAACCCCGCTTGACTTATGAATATCTCTCCATAAAAGGCTATTATCAGTCGCATTTACCTTTTGTTCAAAGACTAAAACGCCGATGCTGTTTCTGACTTCTAAGTGAGCAGGTTCAGATATGGATGCATTGTTCCACACAATTTTAACTGGAAATGTGGTTGGATTGGGTACGACTTTTAAACTAAAATCAGATACTAAGTCTTGTGTGTTTGTATTATTTGTATTGACAATCAATGTTTTATCAACATCTAAGTCAGCAGTTTGGACAATCGTTTTGCCATCAGACAGTTTAACCGTTATTTTATATTTCCCTTTAAAGCCCCGTTGTGTTGCCTCACCCAAAGCGGTTGTATTCACCTTTGTATCGGTCCACCATTTCGTAAATACTTGGTCAATGAAAGCTGTGCCGCTTGGTTTAATTGTCCAGTCTTGATAGTAAAGCGGTGCATTCGCCAACCAATGCGCGCCGTCCCAAAAGCCCCACATCAGGAAGCCTTTCATGCTGGGGTGAGCGAAACATATTGTGAGTAAATCACGCATGTATTTCGCTTGTATGTCTCCACTTGCGAGTTTATCAATGTCATACTCCGTCACTTTGGCTTCTAAACGATATTTATTCCAAAAGTCATCTAATATCTCTTTCACACGCGGAATACCCGTTGGCTTTGATGAAAAATGCCCTTGAAAACCCAATCCATCTATCGGCGCGCCTTGTGCCAACAATTCATCAATGCGTTGTTGCCATGTATTGATGCCGTTGTTGGGCGAATCACCTTGCTCGATTGCGATATAATCGTTGAGGTATAGTTTAGCATTGGGCAAAAGGCTATCCGCTTGTTTAAAAATTTGGGTATATAATTCACGTCCTGTCACATAGCCTGGCGTACCTGCAAATCGAGTAGCATAAGCCGTATTTGTTGTAATTTCATTCAAAACATCCCAATCTATACATTCTTTGCCAATGCCAGGATAATTCAAAATACTGTTCAAATGGTTGCGAATGCGGTTTTTGATATAGTCGGGCGTTTGCGTTGCCGTAATATCGGAAGGCGAATAATTCCAATTGGGCCAAGCCAAATTGTGCCCACGCACGCTGACGCCTTTGCTCTTTAACCAAGCAAAATCTGAAGCAATTTCCGCTTGACTACTGAACCAATGCTGTTCCCAAGCGGGCCATTTTAGGTCATTCTCAAAGACAATTTCGTTGAAACCATGCCCTTTGCCGTCTAAATCAAGCATCTTTTGCTCATAAACAGCATTTTGTGCGCTGCCACCATTAAATTTATTGCTCACAACTGCCGAACCAAACTTGAAGGCGTGTTGCGTCATCTCAAATCGAACTTCTGCACCACTCACAGGCTGATTAGCGGCATTGACAACTTTCACCGTCAAATTGGCTTTGCGCAATTGCTCGATGCTTTGCTCTGCCGCAGCTCGCCAAGGCGCATTTGGCTCAATGCCACCATAAGTATCGTTGTCAATACTGAGGGGTAGCTGATTGTAAGTCAATGTGTTTTCAAAATTCAAACATGCCGTGCCACCTATTTCTATCGTTTGGTTGGCAATCGCCAAATGCAAACCAATCGTCAGACCATTTACAGCATAATCTGCGGTGCTTTCGATGGGTGCGAGATACATTTTCCACACACTCGTTGGCGTTAAGGTCGCAGAAATTTCTTTGAAAAAAGTCGTTGCATTTTCTGCAAAAATATTGACACGGGCATTCGGTGTTGTACTGCGCAACCACATCACAATCAAGCACTTATCGCCTTTTTTTATGGCTAACATGTTCTTATAATTATGCCCTGCATCCCATGCATTTGTGCCCAGCGTTACGACACGTTGTTGACCTATTGTAAAAATAACATTGGTCGGTGCGATGTTGGTCGTTGTGCCACCATAGTTACCAGCATTCGCCAATGTCGTGGTTTCCGTATTGGGCAAAACCCACTTTGCGGTGGTCGGCAAACTGTATTTTCGATTGAGTGAATCCAGCAATTTGACATGGTAAGCGTCTTGTGCAGATATGCCGAAGCAAATAAATAGGAGAAGATTTATCAGATTGAATTTCATTGTGTGCTTTTATTTGCAAATATAGAAAAAGCCGCCTAAGTAATGCGTAAATAACAACATGGTAAATTTAACACATAGCCATAGAGCGCACATAGCTTTATAAAGCATGACAATCAAAGAGCTATGTGTTTTATGTGACTATGTGTTAAATTAAAAATGTATTAAGTTACTTCTTATGTGTTACTAAACATCATTAATATGTTACGAGTAAATGATAAAGAGGTCAAATTTTTGAAGCAACAGAGTGCCTTAATATTTACGCATCACTATACAGTTTTATTGATGAGTATTTTTCTTGTTATACCAGATTTGAGCGTATGTCTTTATTGATATTTGACCATACTTTTTGATGCTTTAACCATCAATCGGTTGATACGTTATCCGTCATTGCGAGGCACGAAGCAATCTTTTTAACTGCTTGACCATCAATTGTTTGATACGCCATGAGTCGCGGAGACGCCACAAGGACTTTTTTAGACGCCTTGACCATCAATTGTCTGATACTCAACGAGTCTTTTTGACTCCTTTGGTAGTCTCGGAGACTCTTTAAAGACTCTTTTGACTTCTTTAGCAGTCGCGAAGACTCTGTAAGGCGTCTTTTTGACTCTTTTTCACTGTGCCTTCCCAAACCGCCGCTTCCGATTCATCAATTCTACCCCTTTTTCGATGCCATAAGGCGACAACGGAAACATATCATAAATCTGTTGCAACATATTGACGGACATAGAACTATCCCAATATTTCACATCCATGGGGTTGAGCCAAATAATGCGTTCAAAGCGGTTTTTCAAGGCTTGCCAATCTTTCAAACTGTCTTTAGTGAGTTCATAAGGTGCCATATCCGCATCGCCGATGATAAAAACAGCATAGTTTTTGTCCAATTCAAGGATTTTTTCGATGTTTTCAAACGCTGTTTGCGCCCGAAAAGCATCTTTGTACGCCCCGCCATAAATCGTATTGTGGAAATAATACGTCTTCAAATCATGGGCAAACCGACGCTTCATCTTTGAAAACAACTTCGTTACCGTTTGGATGTAAGGCGACATAGACCAACCGCCGTTGTCAATCAACAAAAGTATTTGCATCTTTTGGTCAACCTTATCTCGTTCAATGGGCAGAAAAATAGCCCCTTGTTTGACCCCCTCAGTAATCGTGGCA
Organism: Saprospiraceae bacterium; assembly: GCA_043744455.1. Lineage (GTDB taxonomy): Bacteria > Bacteroidota > Bacteroidia > Chitinophagales > Saprospiraceae > JAAFJT01. The sequence goes on from JAYTUQ010000071.1 coordinate 20,160, forward strand.
GGAATGTCCAAATATCGCTCAACACTCTCCTCTTCAACGCCTTTCAGAAAAGCCAAAGCCACATCTATATTATTGTCTTGCAACATTATATGCGTATCAACGGGAAAGAAATTTTTATCGCCCATAACTTTGCGTGCCATTTTGCCACCACCCGCACCGCCTACTCTGATACCACCTTTTGCCGCGCCGCCACTGCCATAAGGCGAAATACCGCCCGTGCCAATCCAATGACTACCGCCCGCGTGTCGTCGCTTTTGTTGCTCTGCCACTTGCTTCATGCGTGCCAAAAGTTCTTCTAAAGACATATTGCTGTAATCAGCTGCCCGTTTGACAACATCTATCGGGTCGTCGTCTGCCTCGTTATCATCTGCGCGGTTTGGGTCGTCATTTTGCAGAATTTCCTCCCCCCTCAGTATATTTTGAATATCGTAAGTGGTTAAATGCACTTCATTCAAAAATGCTTCGACAAGCTCATTCATGTCAGGCGTGTCGCTCTCTTCTGCTCTATTGACGTGCCATTTTTTAAAGGTTTCGCTGCGCAAAATAGCGGCATCTAAAGGCTCTCCTTTTTTAATATCAATGTCTAAAAAGTATTGATAAAAAGCTGTTGTAAAGGGTCCAATATCCTTTGGCGAATTAGTGACCAAGCTTTTCAGTACCACATACACGTCGCCCAAAGTATGAATTAACCCCTTTTCCATACTTTTTTTGAGCAACAGCAATGTCCGAACATCGCCTTGCAAGGTATTATCTTTCAGATATTGTGGCAAACTGTTAAACATTGTAGCGTTGTTTGATTTTCTTCATGTCGTTTTGTGATTTAATCAAGACGCCCATAGCTTCCTTTTTGTCTATTTTTTTCAATGCCTCTTCAACGGGAAAGTTGTGTAAGTATTTGAGCCAATGCAAAATCTCACGCGTTGCGGGTGCGCGGTCTAAGCCAATATTCCGCAACTGATAGAACAAACTGATGCTTTTTTCAAGCAAAACACCTTCAATAACGGGGAAGTGCTTCTTGACAATCGCCTCCATCATCGTCGGGTCGGGAAAGCTGATGTAGTGATAAATGCACCGCCCTTTGAACGCCGTCGGCAATTCCTGCTCACGATTACTGGTGATGACAACCGCCGGCATATCCTCTTCGCTGACTGCAATCGTCTTGCCCGATTCAGGCAGGATAAACTGCCTGTGACTCAAAGCAAACAGCAAATCGTTGGGAAACTCGCGCGGGGCTTTGTCAATTTCATCAATCAACAAAACAGAATGCGGCGTGCTGAATGCCTTTGCGGCAGGACCCATAAGCACATAATCGTCCAAATTTTCAGTCGTCCGACCGTCCCTACTGAGGGGGTCTAATCCACGCTCCGAACGTTGCGCATTGAGCACTTCAACTTGCGAATCGCGCAGATATTTGACATGGTCAAATTTGGCGACAAATTGCTCAACATTGCTTTTTGAACCTACGGGATAAGTAAAAAGCTCTAAATTTTGCTCTTTTGCGTATTGAATCGGTAGTTCCGTCTTGCCCGTCCCGGGTTCGCCTTCTATCAAAAGAGGCATTCCGAGCGTACGGGCGATGTGAAAGGCTTGTGCTAATTCGGGGTCGCACAGATATTGGTCAGACCCATTCCAGATTTTTGTTAGTGCCAATGTTTATTAGATTTTTATGATGATTATTTTTGATTAACAGACCACTGATTGGACAGATACGACTGATTTACACTGATTTTTCTTTTGTCATCCTGTAAGAAACTAAAAGAAAAATCAGTGTAAATCAGTCGTATCTGTCCAATCAGTGGTCTATTTAATTCTACAAAGCCGCCGCCAATTTCGACCCTTGCTCAATGGCTCGTTTAGCATCCAATTCAAGGGCTTCAAACGCGCCACCAATGATATGCGTGGAAACACCCGCTGCTTTCAGCGGTTCGAGCAAAGCATTCAAACACTCTTGACCTGCACAAATGACGACATTATCGACCTCTAAAAGTTGATAAAAACCATCAATATTGATGTGCAAACCTTTGTCGTCAATCTTTTCATAAGTCACGCCGTCCATTGTCTCCACCTTTTTCATTTTCAAACTGCTGCGATGAATCCAACCCGTGGTTTTACCCAATTTTGCACCAACTTTTCCTTTTGTGCGCTGCAACAAATAAATGGTACGCGGCGAGTTTTCGGGATGCGGCTTTGTCAAGGCACCACCTTTTTGATACGCCATATCCACGCCCCATTCTGCCATAAAAGCCGCTGCATCAAGGCTTGTTGATGCACCTTCTTGTGCCAAAAATTCAGCGACATCAAAGCCAATACCCCCTGCACCAATCAAAGCCACTCGTTTACCGACAGGTTTCTTATCTTTTAGCACGTCGATGTACGACAATACTGAGGGGTGGTCTATGCCTTCAATTTGTAGTGTTCGAGGCGTCACACCCGTTGCCAATATCACTTCGTCAAACTGTTCATTGGTCAAAAAAGCCACATCAACCCTTGTATTTAGGTGCAAATGGACGCCTGTTAATTCAATTTGCTTATTAAAATAACGAATGGTCTCATAAAATTCCTCTTTGCCCGGTATCTGTTTTGCCATATTAAATTGACCGCCAATCTCTGAAGCCGCATCGTAAAGATGAACTTCATGCCCCCGTTCCGCCGCCACCGTTGCAGTTGCCAAACCCGCGGGACCAGCACCCACGACAGCTATTTTTTTCTTTTTATGTGTCGGTAAATATTGCAAAAGCGTTTCGTGACAAGCCCGAGGATTGACCAAACAACTCGCTGTTTTCAACTGAAAAGTATGGTCGAGACACGCCTGATTGCAACCGATACACGTATTGATTTCGTCCGCCCGATTCGTCTCCGCTTTGACCACAAAATCGGCATCCGCCAGAAAAGGACGCGCCATAGACACCATGTCTGCGAAGCCATCGGCTATGATTTTATCGCCAATATCGGGCATATTGATGCGATTTGTGGTAATTAATGGAATATTCACTTTACCCATCAACCGTTTTGTGACCCACGCAAAGCCTCCACGTGGCACCATCGTCGCAATCGTCGGCACACGCGCTTCGTGCCAACCGATGCCTGTATTGATGATGGTCGCCCCCGCTTTTTCTATCTCTTTTGCCAATATTTCGACTTCTTCCCAAGTGCTGCCACCTTCCACCAAATCGAGCATGGACAAGCGGTAAATGATGATGAAATTGGGACCTACTTTTTCACGAATACCACGTACAATACTGATTGGAAATTGAATACGGTTTTCATAGCTGCCACCCCATTTATCAGTGCGTTTATTGGTTTTTGCAACGATGAATTGATTAATCAAATAACCTTCCGAACCCATGACTTCCACGCCGTCATAACCCGCTTCTTGCGCTAAAGCTGCCGCCGAAATGTAGTTATTAATCGTTCTCTGAACGCCCCAAGTCGGCAAAGCGAAGGGTTTGAAAGGCGTAATGGGTGATTTTATTGCGCTCGGTGCAACGCTCCACGGTTGATAAGCATAACGCCCTGCATGTAGGATTTGCATACAAATTTTACCCCCCTCAGTATGAACCGCCTCCGTGATGATTTTATGCTTTTTGACATGACCGCTGTTGGTCATTCGGGCTGCTTTTGGCATCACCGTACCAAAATAATCAGGCGAAATACCACCTGTGACAATGAGCCCAACGCCGCCCCTTGCCCGTTCTGCATAAAAAACAGCCAAGCGTTCAAAACCGTTTTTCTGTTCTTCTAAACCCGTGTGCATCGAGCCCATAAGCACACGATTTTTTAAGGTGGTAAAGCCTAAATCAAGGGGTTTTAATAGGTGCGGATAAGGAGACATATCGAAAAGACTTTATTATAATTGATGAATGATGATGCTTGCATGAAAGACATTGCGCCTTCCTGCAAAAGTAGGAATAGGTGTGCGAATTTTCGCTATTTCTGAATTATTAAAACGAAAGGACAAGCCTTAAATGACCTTATATGCCTTATATGGTTTAATACAATTATTTTTTAAACCATATAAGGCATATAAGGCATAGAAGGTCATTCAAGAAAGAGAGTTAAATTATTTTACGCCTTTACAAAAGCTTTATGCACTCTAAAACCGTCCTCATCCGACATTTGCAAAATATACATGCCTTTTGGTCCTGTTGAAATATACAAAGATACCCCCCTCAGTATTTTCAGCGATTAAAACTGTCCTTTATCGAAAAGATAAGTGTTGATATAAACTAAGCCGCCTTTACTTAGTTTAAGTTATTGCTAATCAATTTTTTATAAAAAAACTTTACTCATGAAAAAATCAATTTTTACAATTCTCCTTACTCTTTTCATCTCACTTACCATCACAGCACAACGTCCAGAAGGACAAGGTGCGGGCAATCGAGGACCCAGCGTTGGACGGGTTTATGGTAAGCTCTTTGAAGGTGAATCAAAACAAACTGTGCCTTATGCGTCCGTTGTTGTGATGCGTTCTTTTGGTAAAAAAGACACCATTATCGGTGGTGCTTTGACGGCTGAAAACGGTGAATTTAACATCACAGACTTGCCCCTCGGCAATTTAAAAGTGCGTATATCCTATATTGGTTCTAAAAGTTATGAACGGAACATTACGCTTTCCCCACCTAATAATATCGAAATGGATTTGGGAAATATCCGTTTAGAAGCAGATACCAAAATGTTGAACGAAGTGGAAATTAAAGCCGAAAAAACGGGCGTACAACTCGGTATTGATAAAAGAATTTTTAATGTTGATAAAAACATAACGGCTATAGGTGGTACTGCCGAAGATGTGTTCAAAAACATCCCCTCAGTATCTGTTGATGCCGACGGCAATGCACAACTTCGCAGCCAAGGCACAACCGTTTTTGTCGATGGTCGTCCGACGTTTTTAAGCCTCAATCAAATCAGTGCCGACCAAATTGACCAAGTAGAGGTCATCACAAATCCATCGGCTAAATACGATGCTTCGACAACAGGCGGCATCATCAATATTGTCACAAAAAAGAATAAAAAACCGGGTTATAATGGCTCAATTAGTCTCGGTGTGGGCTTACCCAATCGCTTGAATGGCAGTGGCAATCTGAACATAAAAGAAGGGCGTTTTAATTGGCAAGCATCAGCGAATTATAATTTAAGTGAAAATTTAATACCCTCTTACTCTTATAGAACAAACCTGCGCAATGGCTTGATTATCAACAAATTCAATCAAAAAAGCACAACTGACAACACCCGTATCTTCACATCAGGACGTTTAGGAACAGATTATACCATCAATAATCGCAATACTTTGTCCTTGTTTGGTAATGCCACGAAAGGTCAATTTACCGATATAGACAATCAAGATTTTGACCAGACCTTAACATCTCTTTCTGACACTTTATACTACGGTAAACGTAAGTCTATTTCGGATAACGAATTTAGAAATTATGGTACACAATTGATATGGCGTAAGAATTTCCCAACCAAAGGCAAGGAACTTTCTGCCGATGTGTCCAGTAATTGGAGTCGTTCAAAAAGTGCGAGCGATTGGGTAACAAATACGACTAATATCAAGGGTGGTTTGCCTGAGCCCAATGTTGCATCACGTCAAATTAATAATGGCAATAACGATGGCAATCAAGTGACTTTTCAACTCGACTTTATCAATCCCATAAATGACTCTACGAAGTGGGAAATGGGTGTCAGAAGCAATTATAACAGACGTGACCAAACGTTTTTAGCCGATTCAGCTTACGCAGATGGCAGTAAAAAACGTATTTTGTCACAGTCCACGGATTTGACGATAATTGATAAAGTTAATGCTGCCTATGTGACTTATAGCGGTAAATTAAAAGGCATTGGCTTTCAAGCAGGTATGCGTTACGAACAATCCAATTTTGATGGCAATTCAAAACTTTCGAGCGATGGTAAATTTGGTTACAACTACCCCTCAGTATCGGGCGATATTTGGAAGGCATTGTTCCCAAGTTTGTATTTATCAAAAAAATTAAGTGCTGCGTCTGAAATTCAGCTCAATTTGAGCCGTAAAATTAACCGCCCAGGTTTTCGCGAAATCATGCCTTTCATACGTCAAGCTGACAATCAAAGCTATTCGATTGGCAATCCTGCCTTGAAACCCGAATTTATTATGCTTGCAGAAACCAATTTTAACCATGTTTGGAAAAGCAATAATTTGCTTGTTTCAGTCTATTATCGGCATGAAACAGACCCAATTGTCAGTTTTTCTGAATTAGATGCGAATAACCTCATTCGTTCTTCTTTTATAAATGGAAAAAGCAATGATAGAATTGGGTTTGATAATACTTTTAAATTGGGTTTGACAAAGAATATTGAGTTGACGCTTAATTCTGATATTAACAACCAAACCATTCGCACGGATTCTATTACGCGCAATGGTTGGACAGCAGATAACAAAGCCATTTTTAGTTGGAAATTGCCATCGGGTTTTTCAACACAAGTCACTGCTGAATATGAAACGAATGAAATCATTGCACAAGGCATACGAAAAGGGGCAGGTTTTATGGATTTTGCCTTGAAAAAAGACTTTGGACGTAATGCTTCATTGAATTTTTCGGTCAATGATATTTTCAATTCAAGGATTCGGATAACGTATTTGGATACGCCTCTTTTTATTCAAGAGTCCCTTCGTCGCCGTGAGATACGCAATGTCCGCTTGAATTTCCAATATCGTTTTGGTAAAATGGATTCATCTATTTTCAATAGAAAACGGAACGGTGGACAACAAAACCAACAGGATATGGATTTCTAAGATTTTATTATACCACATTAACATTTATGTTTTTCCATATATCCTTGACTTTCTACCAAAAAAGCTTCAACTTTGGAACATAAATAGGGGCTATCACCCCCGAGATTCAGAAGAACAATATAACTGAATCAAACAAAACAAGCCGAAAGTTGCAAATGTAGCTTTCGGCTTTGTGCTTTTTTGATAAATCATTAAGATGCTAACGAGCGAAATTAAAGCGAATTTTCTTTTTTTTATTAAATTTGACCTTCAATACAACCTGACCAAATTTATAAATTTTATTATTCACCTTTCATTTTTTACTCATCCATGGAACTTTATGGTAAAATTCTGCTTTACGCCATGCCCACTTTTCTCTTTTTTGTTTTGTTAGAAAAGGGTTACGGCATCTTAGTCGGCAAAGACACACTCCGCAATATGGACATGATTTCGAGCCTCAGCTCGGGCATAACAAATGTCGTTAAAGACGTATTGGGCATCAGTATATCCATTCTCACTTATAGTTGGATGGTCAAACATATCGCTGTTTATACGATTCAAAATACCCTTGCGGTGTATGTTATTGCCTTCTTTGTGCTTGATTTTCAAGGCTATTGGGTACATCGTTGGGCGCATAAAATTAACTTTTTTTGGAACAAACACGCCATTCACCACAGCAGCGAGGATTTTAATTTAGCTTGTGCCTTGCGTCAAAGTATATCATCATTTATTAATCTATTCACTTTCTTTTTGATTCCTGCGGCTATTTTAGGCGTTCCAGCTCAAGTCATTGCCATTGTTGCACCCATTCATTTATTTGCTCAATTTTGGTATCATACAGAACACATTGGGCGCATGGGTTTCTTAGAAAATATCATCGTCACGCCCTCACACCACCGCGTTCACCATGCCTTGAATCCCGAATATATGGACAAAAACTATGGTCAAATATTCATTTTTTGGGATAAATGGTTTGGTAGTTTTCAAGAAGAAAGCCCCTCTGTACCCCCTGCTTATGGCATTACTCGACCTGCACAAACGTGGAATCCCATAAAAATCAATTTCCAACATCTTTGGCTGCTGATTAAAGATGCTTGGCGAGCAGCCGATTGGCGCGACAAATTGCGTATTTGGTTTATGCCGACGGGTTGGCGACCTGCCGATGTCGAAGCGCGTTTTCCAGTCCCTAAAATTGAAGACCCTTATCATTTTGAGAAATACGAAACCAAAGCCTCTTTTGCTTTGCATACTTGGACGTGGATTCAATTTATGGCTGTTATCTCCCTTGTTTTCTACTTTTTTGCCAATATTGGACGTATTGAGACGCAAAACCTATTCATTTATGGTGGTTTTATCTTTCTCTCTATTTACAGCTATACAGAGATGATGGATAAAAATCGCTATGCTTTGGCTTGGGAAACGGCTAAAAACACCATTGGTTTAGGGCTTATTTATGCTACGGGTGATTGGTTTGGCGCAAACAAATTGATGCCCTCGGCAACAGGTATCATCAGTGTTTACTTTGTTTTATCAACCCTTATTACAGCCTATTTTGTGTTGGTTGAATTTAGAAATGATGACGAAACGGTGAAAAACATGCATTTGACGGCTTGATACTGAGGGGGGTCATTCTGGATTCCCCTTAGGTCTAAGACCAAATTTATTTTTATAAGCCTCGATATATTCGTCTTCCAACGCCCACGCTTTAATTCTGTTGGGTATATTTTCAATCAAAATATACCCGATATAACGATTCCACCCTGCTACCAAATTTAGAAAAGTTAACTGGCGACGCATACGTTTTGACAAACCATCTACACCAATAGGCTCGGCACTAATGCCGTATTTGAAAACGTCATCAATCTCTTTGTCTCGAATTTCATATAAATGATGTGGATTGGTATTCAGTTTTGAATTGCCGTGAAAGGTCATTTTGTCGATTTTTGTCAATATGTTTTAAAGCCATCCTTCTTTATTGGCATAAGTTTCAATCGAGAAGGTTGGTAAATATTCGAATAATTTACCTGTTTTAAGCGCATAAGCATCAGAGGCGATGTAGAGCAAAGGTTCAAAATCAACATCTGTCGGCATTTGAGTTGGGTCTTCCATAATTGTTTTAAAAGCAATCTCTCCGCTTGCTACAACCGAACAACGGGAGTACAAAAAATCATCTACGGATAATGGTTTTTTAAACTTTGCCGTATGATGGCGGGTATCTAATTGATACAACTTTTCAGACAATTTATCCTCAAATTGATAGATAAATGACACAGGAAGACTTGATAAATGTGTTACGACAGGCGCAACGACGGCGTCATTGTCGCCTAATTTTGTCCAATCTAAAAGACTAATGATTTGCCAAAACTGTTCGTCGCTAAGAATATGCGCATGGGTGCCTTTGTGAACTCGAATTTCGATATCCGATTCACCGTATTTTTCCTGCAAATCTTTAATAAATTGAGGAGTCAAAGCCGTGCTTTTTATTTGAAAAGTCGCTGTCATATTTATATTTCTTTTTGCAAATTTATGTTTTTAGAACTAATACATCAACTATTTGTCAAAAGGGCGGTTTCGACGGCTGTAGCGTCATCGATATTTAGAACTTTATTTTTTTACTTTTCATACCACTTCTGTAAAACCCCAATGGCTTTTTTCCCTTGTGGTGAATAATCCTTAATATGAGTGCCTTCTGTGGCTTTCACTTCAGGAAACCATTTCCATAAAAAACCGCCTGCCCACCAATCTTCTTTCCAAAAAACAGTAAATAGGGCATCAATCGCATTCGCTTGAGATTGTTCGTTGATAGCCATATTTCTGCGTCTTTTTTCAATTTCCCACGATTGATAGGTGCAGCTATCAATAGGCATATAGCCAAATTCAGTGAATAAAACAGGCTTTTGTTGTTGTTTTTGAAAGTTCCTAACGGCACTGATGTGCGGTGTCCACGCCTTTTCAAGCTCTGATACTGAGGGGGTCGCTTTGGGTACAAGTGAGAAATAAGCATCAATGCCGATATAGTCCAAATCATTCCAAAATGTCACTAAATCGTACTCATCCCAATTGGCAGCATAAACCAATTTGCCTTTGTACACCTTCCTCGTTTTTGCAATGAGGGTACGCCAAAAAGCAGGACGTTTCACAGCACTTAGTTTAACTTCCGTACCTATACAAAACAGCTCGACATTCAAGGAATCCGCAATTTTGGCAATGGGCAATATGTAATTTTCGTAGTCATTTTCCCATTTTTTCCAATCTGCATCGTTTTCAAAATCAAGCCCACCAATCCAGCCGCCGCCCACCCACACTTGTGGTTTCAACATCACTTTAATGCCTGCTTTATGTGCAGAATCAATCGTCACTTTAATGCCTTCGTACAACTCGCCCCAATGTTGTCGCCCATTTCCGTCATAACGTACTGAGGGGATGCCTTGCCGCGTAAAAGCATAGGGTACAACAGCAATCCATTCGGCATTGACGTATTTTACTTCCGTCATGGGTTCATTTGTGAATGGTTCGCGGGGTGCAACGAGGGTTAAGCCCTTTATTTTATCCGATGCGTGTAGCCGTTTTGCTGTTTGACATTGGACGTTAAAGAATAAAAAAGAGCATAAAAACATTATGTAAAAGAGTGTTTTTTTCATAGAAAATGGGCTTTAAAATTTGATAATTGTTGTCAATAATAGTCATTAAAAGGGTATTTTTATATAGATTTTCAAAATAAATACTACTTTGTGTTTTCTAATAAAACCGTCATTTTTGTCTTAATAAATTTTATTTAGACCACTAAAATTAAATAAAAATGCACATATCAGAACCACAGCCCATTATGACAAATGTTCAAGTTGAATTACTCAAAGTTTTTGCGATGCAGTTACCTGATGAGCAGTTGCGTGAACTTCGTTTTCTCATTGCCCGTTTTTTAATGGAAAAAATGAATGATGATATTGATAAAATCGCAGCAGAACATAATTATGATGAAGCATTTTACGAAAAACTTGTAAAAGGTGAATTATGAGACTTAAAATTGTCTTAGATACAAACGCCATTATCAGTGCATTAGGTCGAAAATCTCCTTATAAAATGCGTTTTTTGTAGTCATTTTAACATGTTTTTCAAGTTAAACAGCTTATTTTTCATCGAGCAAAGGCTTGTCATCTTCAATAAAACCATTCAAAAAATTATTAGCTGAAACAACAGGTTTTGCCGTCACTTGTTCCAATCTTTTCCTCGCTTCTCCCGCAGCGACGCCGCCTTTCACAGCCGTTTCTTGATTTTCGATAAAGCCTTGTGCATCATCTTCAACAGTATAAGTACGCGTCACTTCTTCACCTAACATCGTAAAAATGAGTTCTAAATTGGTCATATGGTCGCGTAGGTTTTGTTTTGCCAATCCTTTTAAATTTTTATGTTCATTGGGCGTTAAACCGAAAGTGGCTTTGGCAATTTCGGCGGTCAAAATGGCGTATTCCTGCCCTTCTCTTACACCACGATTTTTCCATTCATCAGTCAATTGTTTGCGAATATCAATGCTTTTAAGGCGTGTCGCAATCCATTCTTCGGGATAGCCTTTGGCGCGATAGAGTGCTTGAATGCGCTCAATAGCTAATTCTGGATTTTGAATTTCTTCAATGCGTTCTTGCCCAACTTGTGCCAACCACAGCTTAAAAGGTTCAGCTTTGGGCGATGGTACGGACATGATGAGGCGCAGTAACCCCTCAGTATTTGAGCAATCCGTTGGGTAATTTTTACCGTCAAGCCCAACCATTTTCAGTTTACTACAAATTGTAGTAACGTCAAAACCCTCTTGTTTTTTCAAACGAGATTTTAAAACGCTCCAATAACGTTGTGGGTCAGTGCTGTCCGTTAAAACGCCCACAACATCAATTATTGAGAAAAACCATTGTTCATGATGCCATATACGGCGGATGTTTTTTTCTTGAAACAGAACGATTTTGTTTTGCTCCATAAGGTATTGATATTTTAATTTAAATTAATTTGTTTTCAAAGGTAAATATATTTGTTTGATGAGCCTATGTTTCAAAACTTAAATCATACATATTTATTCAAAGCATAATAACTATCCTTCTGTTTGCTTCCCTCCTATTCCTGCCGCCAAACCCAATCGTTTTTTTGTTTCTTCAAGTATCGCCACCGTTGCAGATGCGCCGATGCGGGTTACACCCATAGCGCGATAAGATAATAATTCGTCCAATGTGCGGATACCGCCCGCCGCTTTGATTTGTACTGAGGGGTCACTTTTTGACCGCATCAAAGCCACATCGTGAGGCGTTGCACCTTTATAATTGTAGTTACCATCGGCTTGTTTGACGTAGCCGTAACCAGTAGAAGTTTTGACGAATGCTACACCGACGATACTGCAAATTTTACAAAGTTTAATTTTATAGCTGTCTTTTGGTAAAAAATCATTTTCAAAAATGACTTTTAAAATCGCACCGTATTTCACACATTCCTTTTGAATGGCAGCGACTTCTTTTTTCACATATCGCCAATCTTCAGACAGCACTTTGCCGACATTTACGACCATATCTATCTCTGTTGCACCGTCTCGACAGGCTTGACGGGTTTCAGCCACTTTAATCTTTATAGTGCTGTTGCCATGCGGGAAGCCGATGACGCTACAAACCAATACATCTGACCCCCTCAGTAATGCGGTTGCCGTAGCCACATCATAAGGTTTGACGCATACGGAAGCTGTTCCGTATTGTTTAGCGATAGCGCACCCTTCCCGCAAATCGGTGTCCGTCATCGTCGGGTGCAGCAGCGAGTGGTCAATCATTTTAGCGATGTCTTGGAGTGTGTACATGATATTGCCTGTTTATTGGTATTTTTAAATCGTTAAGAAAAAACAGAAAGTTCTAAAAAGTGAGGCAAAAATTGTCTATTTCATGGTTATTTTTGTACTATTATTGAAAATAAAACACCACTACGAGACCCTATAATGAAAATTTGATTAATGAACTAAAGTAAGGGTTTAAAAAGCGAAGGGGTGTATCTTTTAGGAAAAAGCAAAAAGTTGATTGTCATAAGCGACAGATTATAGGGGTCAGAGACCCCACACGATAGTAGGTTGTCGGTGAAAACACCGACACCAGCGCCGCCGTTCGTTTGTTTATTTATTTGTGGGCGGTTTTGGGAAGACCGTGCACCAGCAGGCAGATGCGCTCGTAAATGGGTCTCCGACCCTTTATGTAGTATCTGTTAGGTCTGTGACCTCTTACTGTTGTCGTACCCCTCAGTATTTTTAATTTTTTTGCTTAAATATTAAAGCTATTACCTTTCTAATTGTTTGATTATTAAGTAGTTATGACTCCGAAGTCAAAGACTTACTTAATACCCCGTAAAGTGTCACAGACACATTTAACAGCAGCCCCGTTCTTTGATTTAAAATTGTATGTTTTTTGAATAACATACTACACCAGCAGGCACGGGCGGTAGCGATTTTGGATTAAATGAGAAAAGTAAGCATCGAATATATGCAGGAACTTATCGGCTGAATAGGCTAAAGAGTATAATCGTTTCATGTTATTCATTTGAGAAAATTAGTTTTACAACATCATAAAACTACCCCCCTCAGTGTAAAAAAGCTTGAGGTTTTCAATTTTGCTTGTTTTTAATCAATATTTTCAATGAAAAACTAAAAATTCTCATTATGAAAAAAGGAATTATTATTCTAACATTTTTATTGGCTTCAATAGCCGCCCATGCACAATGGACAATTGACAAAGGGCATTCAAAATTCACTTTTATTGCTGAACATCATGGTATTTCTGAAGTGGATGGTTATTTCAAAAAATTTGATGGTAAAATTACAGCTACAAAAGCCGATTTGTCTGATGCTGTTTTTGAAATGACTATAGAGTCAGCCAGTATCAATACCGATTTGGAAATGCGGGACAATCACTTGAAAAGTGAAGACATGTTTAATGTCGCTCAATTCCCTACCATTACTTTCAAAAGCACTTCTTTCAAAAAAGTGGCTGGCAATAAATACGCGATGGTGGGCGACCTAACCATCAAAGGCATTACAAAATCCATGACGCTCGATGTCACCATGAATGGACCCGTTGCTCATCCAAACCCCAATAATAAAAAGCTGCAATTGGGTATGAAAACATTGACCACCATCAAAAGAAGTGATTTTGGCATTGGTGGTAAATTAGCCAATGTGATGGTGAACGATGAGATTCAAATAAGGGCAACAGCCGAATTTCAAAGAGAATAAAGAGAATAAAGAGAATAAAGAGAATAAAGAGAATAAAGAGAATAAAGAGAATAAAGAGAATAAAGAGAATAAAGAGAATAAA
>JAYTUQ010000072.1:0-9787 GCA_043744455.1 Saprospiraceae bacterium
ATTACATTTGCGCCCTAAAATAAATTGTAAATCAAAAAATTAAAATAAGAGGTATTTCACCATGCTCATTATTGATGTAAGAGAAAGCGAAAGCATAGATAAGGCGTTAAAAAAATACAAACGCAAATTCGAACGTTCAGGTACACTCAAGCAGTTGCGCCGTCGTAAAAACTTCACTAAGCCCAGCGTTGAACGTCGTGCAGAAGTTTTAAAAGCTATTTACAAAGAAGATAAATACGGCAACCACAACGAGTGATTTTAGTTAGGGGAGTTGTTTTTGGTTATTTTGCTACAATATGTTTATATTTGCAAATAATCAATATTCAATCACCAACCATTATTCAATTTTGAGTCTTTACACCGAACAGTTCTTTCAGTATATATTGTCTGAAAAACGTCTTTCAAAAAATACTAATACGGCATATAATATTGACTTAAATCAATTTATTGCCTTTCTCGATATGTATAGCCTCACCTCCATTACGGAGGTGAGGCATACGCATATTAGGGCGTGGATAGTTGACATGATGCAACACGAAATCACATCCCGTAGCGTCAACCGCAAGCTCTCCTGTTTGAAAACCTATTTCAATTTCCTACAAAAAAGACAACTCATCGTGGCAAACCCGATGGCTAAAGTCGTCGCGCCTAAAATGTCAAAACGTTTGCCCACCACGGTGCCTGAGCGCAACCTCGAATTATTGTTCGACCAAATGGCATGGGGCAGTGGCTTTATGGGGGTGCGTGACCGTGCTATCCTTGAATTGTTGTACAATACAGGGATGCGTCGGTGTGAATTGGTGAATATGAAAATATCGGATATTGACTTCGGTTCATACCGTGTTAAGGTATTAGGCAAAGGAAATAAGGAAAGATTGATTCCTTTTGGTAAAAATCTTTGCGATATACTGAGGGGGTATCTTGAGATGCGGACACAGACTTTTCCCGGCAATATCAAACATAATCTTTTTTTGACTAAGAAAGGAGACCCTTTGGCGGATAGTGCCGTTTATCAAATAGTCAAGAAGCAATTGTCATTTGTGACTTCGCAAGAAAAACGCAGCCCACATGTATTGCGACATTCGTTTGCCACGCATCTTTCCGAAAATGGCGCAGACTTAAATGCCATAAAAGAATTGTTGGGACATGCCAGTTTGTCAGCTACTCAAATCTATACGCACAACTCTGTTGAGAAATTGAAAAAAGTATATGAACAAGCGCATCCGAAAAGCGGAAAAGACACGTGACGACACTCCATCTTAATTTCTTAAATTTTTTTTTTATAAAATAAAGTATAGGTAAAAACGTCTTACAACAAGTAAACATTTGCTAAAATATTGATAACCATACCGTTATAAAAAGCACCGGTTTTAGTATTTTTAAAAACATTATTTTGTTTTTTTGTATGACAAAGTATCTATTGTTCGGATAATAAAAAATAATACAAATTAAATTTGTCAGTTTACAAAATCTTTCTATATTGCACTTAATTAACCCGTCAGGGTTATCAAACCATAAGTTCTTATAAAAATTATTTCTTTAACCACCTAAACCGAGGCTTAATATGAGAGTTCAAACTGAAGCTATTCATTTTTCTGCTGATGTTAAATTATTGGCTGCGATTGATGCCAAAATTCAGAAATTAGAGCATTTTTTCGACCGCATTATCGAAGCGCGCGTGATTCTTAAACTCGAAAATTCTGGACAGGTCAGAGACAAAATCGCAGAAATCAAACTTCAATTACCTAATGGGGTAATTTTTATCAAAGAAACCAGTAAAACATTTGAAGTCGCTTTTGACAAAGCGATTGTCGCTTTAAAAAGACAACTCGTCAAGTACAAAGAGTGCAAAAGTGACAAACGTTCTGGCTAGGAAAACAAAATAGAAGAAACTCAATTTTAATAATCTAAAAACTAAACGCTCCGTTGTCTATCACGACGGAGCGTTTCTTTTTTATCTTTAGGAAAATGATGCGTGATAAATGATAAATTTTCAAAGTATTGAACTTCAAATAGTTGCATATCTCAATACTCAATACTTATAACTAAATACTTTTGGAATATGTTTTCTTATGATATACAAATACGCGTTCGCTACGGCGAAACAGACCAAATGGGTTACCTCTATTATGGCAACTATGCCCAATACTTCGAAGTGGGACGTGCCGAAATGATACGCTCGTTAGGTTTGTCTTATAAAGAAATGGAATTGACTTATCACGTCATGATGCCTGTGATGAGCCTACAAATGCGCTTCGTGCGCCCTGCCTTATACGATGAGTTGTTAACTGTCAGAACCACTTTGCGAGAATTACCTACTTCCACAATCACTTTTCACATGGAGATTTTTAATGAAAAGAAAAAATTGGTAAACGGCGGTTCTGTGAAACTTTGTTTCGTAAATATGAAAACGGGGCAGACTGTACCACCCCCTCAGTATTTAATTGAAAAATTAGCATCGCATTTTTTAAATGGATAATAGAAAATGAATAGTGGATAATGGATAATGAATAATAAAAATGCCGTTTAAGGATACTTCTTATACGGCATTTTTATTATCCATTATCCATTATCCATTATCCATTATCCACTATCCACTATCCATTTACTTAGTCATTAAACTTCTAAATCCTCTTGAAAGGCTCTTAGGTAAAGGCGGTTTGACGGTAATACGCAAGTTTATGGGTGTCATATTATTAGCCATAGCTGTTAAAATTTTTAAAACTAATTTATAAATTCATTAAAAACTAAACCGCAACTGCACCTTCACATCTGTCCTTTTATTGCCCTCAATTTTGTCAAATCCACTACCAAAACTGTTCTGATTGACCAAATGCGTTCGTGCAAAACGAGCTTCGAGATAGCTGTTTTTCATAAACTTATAACTCGCATTGACATAAAAACGAGTGCCTCGATAGTAGTAGGGTAGGACTGTGAAACTGTATTGCACATCGTTTTCAAATCCATAAATCGCTGTATCATAATCTTTTGTATCAAAAAAAGCCAATCGTGTAGTAAATTTGAGACCCCTCAGTATGGCAGCCATTTTTGGCGATTCGATGGGCAAATTATTGAACGACATAAGAACGTCTTGCCAAACCATAAAGCCTTTTTTTAAGCCTTTATCATCTTCAAAAAGAGACCATTCTAAACGATTGCGCAACTCTAAATTTTTTGACAAACGATTATTGAAATGCAAACGAATTTGTGTTCGTGTTTTATCGACAACTGTGTTCGTCTTTTCAGAAGCAGGTCTATCGGTTTTATTTTCCTGTTTTGTTTTGATACGCATTTGCAGATACCCCTCAGTCGTGCGGCGACGATATTGTATTTTCCCAAAAAACTCATGTCCATTTGAAGGGGCATCTACGCGAAAACGCCACCATTGATGTTGCCAAAAATCGGCATATGTGCTGAATGTCAACGACCGATTTGGTTTGTATTCCATGCCCAAATACACGCCCTTTTCATCTTGCGGACGGCTCGATTCCGCGAAAGGTTGTGCTTGTAATGTTTGATATTTTAATGAAAAAAAACGTTGTAAAATACTGATAGATAAGCGTTTGTCCAGTCCAATGAGTAAACCATTTAGGGTTGCCCAACCACCGTTTCCGCTCATCGCTGTTTCACCAAAGGCATGGATGTTTTTATACGTTTTTTTATAATTGGTTGAAAAATTGAAAAGACGTTTTCCTTTAAAGACATAAGAATTATAAGGCTCATCGCGGGGCTCAATGCGTCCATCGAATTGATTGAAAACAGTATTCAAGGCAATCGATCCTGTTTTCTTGATTGTTTTAAAACTGCCACCGATTGTAAAAAGACCCAAAGTATTGCGGTCAGCTCGTTCCGTTTTAGTGCGGTGCATACCTGTAAATTGTAATGCACTGTAGACGGATTCATTGTCAAGGCTGTCAAAACGTAGAGAATTGGCATCGCGTTGTCGTTTGGATATAAAAAAGACCCCCTCAGTATTTTTGTTGATTTTCGCTTGAAAAGCGGCTCCGCGTAGGAAGTTAATTTCATTGGACGATGTATATTGACGCAAAGGCAAATTGCTTTTTTCGACACTCATAACTAAAGCACTTTTGCCTATGGCGAACCCGTTTTGATGTATCAAACCCTCTCCAAGAGATACAGAATAATCGCCTAAAATAATGGTTTTAAATATTTTATGAAAATTAGAAATTTTAAAGTGAAAACTGGCAAAGTCAAATAACGATTTTCCAAAAGGCTCACCTGCATCTTTTTCAAAGGTAAAACCATAACTCAAACGACTGCCAAACGCGTATCGATAACGGGTATATATGCGGTTGGCATCGCCAAGATAACCTGTCGAATCGGAACGTTTAAATCCTTGTACGGGTTCCAAGCGGTGTTCCCAACGTGTAAAAACATCCTTTTTACCTTTTTTGAACCAATCTTTTATCGGTATAAAATAATCATTAAGGTCATTTTCGGTCGTAACAAAAGGTAGGACTTTGTGGATAGTCACTAAATCAAGAACACTCTGGAGTTCAAACAAAGTCAAATAATGCCCATATTTTTCCCGATGAGCGATAATAGCAGCTATTTGTTCAGCAGACAAAAGGCGTAATTGTTCAAATTGAAATGTAGAAGCATAGTTTATACTGAGGGGGTGCCTGATAAAATCAGCGAGGTGTTCAAATTCAGTATCATAGTCAAATGAAACATCTTCGTTTGAGGAAACAGCATTTTCAATAGCATCTTGATAACTGTATGTGAGTGAATCTGTGGGAATTTGAGCATATACGATTTGACAATAGAATATCAAAACGCATACTGAGGGGGTATGTTTTCTCATAAAGTTGTGCTGTTTTTCGTAAGGCTGATGCCTAAAAAGTGGTGTATGTTTAACTAGAAAAAAGTTATGTCAAATCGTTTAGTGCTTTTTAATGTTTTGCCTTATTTTCTTTACTAAATCTAGGGGAACATTCAATATGTTGGCAATAGATTCGTCATCAAAATCGGTTTTGATTATTAAACTTTCGATGCTCTCGATTTTGCCTTCAGTTTTGCCTTCAGTTTTACCTTCGGCTTTACCTTCGGCTTTACCTTCCATATATAGAGGGTCTTCTGAAATGTCTATTAATTTATAAATATTTGTCATGATTGTATCAATTATAGGTTGCAATTTACGAACATTTGGTCGTGTTTTTGCCATAAGTTTTATCCTAAAAATGTATTTACCTTGTTTTTTATTTTTTTAAGAAACAAAATTGCGAAAAAAGATTCAACAATGATTCTAACCAGTTTTAATATTTATTTTCCATATAATAGTTTTTATAAAATTAAAATTGGTAAATACAGATTTTTCAAAATAAAGACATTAAGTTTAGTTATCAAACTAAGTGACTACTCGATTTTCAAATAATCGTCTCACCTTTGTACTATTCAAAAAG
Organism: Saprospiraceae bacterium; assembly: GCA_043744455.1. Lineage (GTDB taxonomy): Bacteria > Bacteroidota > Bacteroidia > Chitinophagales > Saprospiraceae > JAAFJT01. The sequence continues at coordinate 5,424 of JAYTUQ010000072.1, forward strand.
CAAAACGAGATGCGCATAAGTTTTTGCTTTTCAATTATCAAACAATATTTTTTTATTAAGGAGTCTTGTTCGTCGTAGCAAACGCGAACGTTTTAATTCACAGCTAAAATCCAATTAATTATGAATATTAAAGTCACTCTCAAAAGTTTGGCTATAGTAGCCACTTTGTTTACAACGCATCTATCAGCTCAAGATGCACAAAAAAAAGCAGACGCACCGTTGACGATTTCAGGTCAGGTAGATGCTTACTATCGTGCGACAAGTAATAAAGTTAATGGGTCTAAAACATCATACACCCTACAAAACGGTGCGATTGGTTTGGGCATGGCAAACGTTGCTATTGCAAAAGACAATGGAAAAATCGGCTTCGTAGCGGATTTGATGTTCGGACCACGTGCAGAAGAAACAAACTATGGTTATACTGGTAGTAGCTCTTTTATTAAGCAACTTTATGTCACGTATAAACCAACAGAAAAGCTGAAATTTACAGCAGGTAATTTCATGACTTTTGTGGGTTATGAGTTGGTCGAAGCGGCGAATAACTTGAACTACTCGATGTCTTACAACTATACGAATGGTCCGTTTTTTCACACAGGATTGAAAATGGACATCGCTTTCACCGATAAATTTGCAGGTATGATTGGTATTTTTAACCAAACAGACAGCAAAGGTGCGTATGGCTTGAAACCAGGTTTTGGCTATCTTGATACCAAAAAGAAGATGTTTGGTGCTCAATTATCATATACAAGTGGACCGTTCAAAATTTATGTGAATGGTTTGACGGGTAAAAGTGTAGATACGACAACAAATTCAACTTTTGACATTACAACCAGCTATCAAGTGACTGAAAAATTTGGGGCAGGACTCAATTTCTTGGCATTGTCTGCATCAAAAGAGGGTAAAACGCAATCATTCAATGGTACGGCTTTGTATTTGAACTATGCTTTTTCACCAGGCTTTACCCTGGCGGCGCGTGGTGAATTGATCAATGACAAAGATGGTTTTAAATATAAATTAGGTGATGATACACCTATAACTGGTAATATTATTACTGCATTTACCGTTTCGGGCAATATTAAGATTGATGCTTTTACAATTATTCCTGAAATTCGATTTGATAATGCAAAGAAGATGATTTGGAAAAATTCAGATGGAAAGCTAAAGGGTAACGAATCTTCTTTTCTTTTGGCATTTGTTTATAAATTTTAAAGGTATTTTTTACTATTAAACTTTATGCATATTAATTTCGTACAGGTGTACACAAGGTTCAAAAAATAGCTATATCACAATTCAAACTTGTAATAATTTAGTTTTAAATGAAAAATTTATTTATTAATCAATCAATTTTACCTTTACTATTAATATTAGGTTTCACAAATTGCTCAAAGAAAGAGACTTCTGATTCTATATCTGTCTTTCATCACTCTGGTAAAACATTTGAACAACTTAAAAATGATAGTAGTGCAGTTTTAGTTTTTAAAAAGGCTTCAACTCTTGGATACCAACTTGATAAAATGAGGTTAACTTCTGATAGTTTATTATTAGTTGATGGTAGTGATATGTTCTTAACTAAAGAACAAGTAGACTATCTGTACGAATATACTGCTAGAAATTCCCCTGAAATAGGTATTAGACAGCAAGCGATTACGCATTATGGTATGCATGGGGTTGTAGAATGCAGTTTAGATAACCCTAAATCACCTACCTTTAATAGTAAGGTTCAAATAACATTTAATATATATTCTAATGTAACCGATGATTGGAAACAGGCGATTAGAGAAGCAGCAAATCAATGGAATCAAACTGGTGGAAGAATAACATTTTTAGAAAGTAATGCAATATGTACGGGTTTTCCTTGTAATAAAGGAATGCCTTACGGTACTCCACTTGCTCATGTCAAGATTGGAATGTTTAATGAGCCAACGAGTACAGTTGCAATGGCTGACTTACCTACAGTAAATGTGCCTGGAAAATACATTAAAATTAATGTAAATCATAACAACTTATCTTCCTCTGTAAAATTAAATGCGATGGTACATGAGATGGGGCATATAATCGGTTATGCTCACACAGATAACCCGACAATAGGTTTTCATATAGAAGGAACTCCTTATGAAGATGATGCTTCGGTTATGTATTCTATCGTACACTCTTGGCTTGGCTTCTCAACTTGGGATATTATTGCACATCAAACAATTTATCCCAATTCTGGGATAGGTCCAGTATGCAAATTTGGTCAATGAATAGACTATAAAATTGGATGAGAGTTAAAGCTTATATTTTATCTCATAAGCTTAAGCTAAATGCCAAAACTTCGGGTAGTATATTTCTTTCATCTAAAAAATATTACAAAAAACGAGCGGTCGTGGGACTGGAAAGACTCCTGTTTCAGAAGTCTCATTGCCGCTCTTTTTTCGTAATAAAATGAAAACATAAAAAATTAAACTATGTGACAAAAAACTCAAAACAATACAATTGTTTTGAGTTTTTTACCAATACGTTCCTTATTTCAAGAAAATATCCTTAAATTTGCGGCAACTTTCTATAAAATAATGAATATTAGGTCAAAACCTACGTCTTTTTCACATTTCTACGATGCTATACTGAGGGGTCAAACTCGGACGGTTATTTAGCCGCTTCGACTGAACTTTGCAAGGGTTTGTTACTCGCGCAAGGTTTACTTGTTATTAAGTATTTTAATATTTCGATTAATTTTTTTGAAAAACTTAAAAATCATTTTTTATCAAATTTTTAATATTTTAACTCATGAGTCTTTCCAGATTTAATGCTTTAGACACGATTTCGAGCCGTTTTGATGACATGGAATATGTTGACATGCCAGCGGAGAAAATCAAGGATTTCTACGGTGAACTCGTATTTAACGATGCTGCTATGAAGCAGTATTTAGATGAAGCTTCTTATTTGAGCGTCAAAGCAGCTATCCAAGGCGGCACTAAACTGAACCGCGAAGTGGCGGCTGTTGTTGCCAACGCTATGATGGCTTGGGCGCAAGAAAAAGGGACCACTCATTTTACACACTGGTTTCAGCCTTGGACGGGCAAAACAGCGGAAAAACACGACTCGTTTTTCAGTTTGACACCCGATGGCAAAGTCATCGAGGAATTTACAGCCGATTCACTTGTCCAACAAGAGCCAGATGGTTCATCTTTCCCTTCAGGTGGTATGCGGGCGACTTTCGAAGCGCGTGGTTATACAGCTTGGGACCCATCTTCTCCTGCTTTCATTTTTGATGCAGGTGCGGGCAAAACGCTTTGTATTCCAACGGTTTTCATCACTTATACAGGTGATGCGATGGACTTTAAATTGCCATTGTTGAAATCTCAAGACTATCTTAACAAAGCAGCTACGCCAGTAGCTCAATTGTTTGACAAAGCAGCCACTAAGGTTTCGGCTACTTTGGGTTGGGAGCAAGAGTTTTTTGTTATTGACGAAGCTCTTTGCAATTTGCGCCCTGACTTGCTTTTGACAGGTCGTACTTTAGTTGGTAAATTACCTGCTAAGCACCAAAACTTAGAAGACCACTATTTTGGTTCAATTCCTGAGCGTATTTATGCGTTCATGAGGAACCTCGAAACTGAGGCACACAAATTAGGTATCCCGCTTCGTACGCGTCACAACGAGGTCGGTCCAGCTCAATATGAGTTTGCACCGATGTTTGAAGAAATCAACGTTGCTGTTGACCACAACAACTTGTTGATGGATTTGATGGATCGCGTTGCACGTCGCCACAAATTGGTTGTTTTATTGCATGAGAAACCATTCGCAGGTGTGAACGGTTCTGGTAAGCACAACAACTGGTCAATTGCAACGAATACTGGTAGAAACCTTTTAGCCCCAGGTAAAGACCCTGGCAAAAACTTGATGTTCTTGACGTTCTTTGTCAATACTATTCGTGCCGTTTATGAACATGCTGACTTTATCCGTGCATCCATTGCGACGGCTAATAATGACCACCGTTTGGGTGCAAACGAAGCACCTCCTGCTATCATTTCAGCTTTCTTAGGTGGTACAATGGATAAATTGTTAAACGATTTAGAGAAAAAAGGCACTTCAAGTGAGTCTGGTGTTAAAGAAGCACTTGATTTGGTGGGTAAAATTCCTTTCCTCGAAAAAGATACAACTGACCGTAACCGTACTTCTCCTTTTGCATTCACGGGCAACAAATTTGAAATTCGCGCCGTCGGTTCTTCTCAAAACTGCGGTGGTCCGATGACTGTTATGAATACGATTGTGGCAGCACAACTTGAAAAATTCAAAGCAGAAGTTGACAAACTTATGGCAGCCGGTAAAGAACAAGACGAGGCTATCATTTCTGTTTTGGTTCGCTACATCAAAGAATCTAA